>JANPBN010000144.1:0-6127 GCA_031430415.1 Dehalococcoidia bacterium | reverse complement strand
TGATGGCGCCGAGATATTCGGCACGGTGACTGCGGTTGTCGCGCAGCCCGAGGACTCGGCAGAGGGTGGGGAGCAGCTTCGGATCCGATACGAGATCGACGGCGGAAGTGGGCGGTTGGATGAAGCGGGTGGAACCATTGAAGCTGTGGCGCGCGTAGCGGGCGCCGATGTCGCTGGCACCTGGCGGGTGTCACTCACGCCGTAGGCAAGGCCCGGGGTTAGCCGACGATGGGTACCTGCACCGTAGGCCTACGTATCCAGCGGGTAGCTCTCAAAGCCGACACTTCCGATGCGTGCGCTGAAGGTACGCGAGGGAGAATTGCGCCTATGTCCTCGGTCGACCAGACGGGCAGCAGAGTACTACCCCGGGGGCAGGGCGCCGCTGGATCCGTGCGCGCGCTCGGAAGCTTCCTGTGGGTCGTCTGCGGCGCCCTGGCGCTCGAGTCGACGCTGCTGCTGGCATGGCTGCTCGCGGGCCCGTTCGAGTCGCTGCCGGGGCGGCTTGTGATCGGCGCCGGACTCGCCGCACCGAGCGCGGCGCTCGCGTACTTGGCCGTCCTCTATCTGCGGCGGTCGCTGGCGTTGGAGACGGCACAGCAGAGCACCGAAGACGCCAAGGAACTGGCCCGGCATGACGAGCTGTCGGGCTTATACAACGTCCGGCATCTTCGCGAACGGCTCCACACGGAGACGGCCGAGGTGGCGCGAAACGGCGGCAGCCTGGCGCTGATCTTGTTTGACCTCGATAACTTCAAGGACGTCAATGATCGCTTCGGCCATCTCGCGGGCGACGCGCTGATATCGGCGATTGGCGGCGCAATACGGGAGAGCATCGGTCGTCGCGGGATCGCGGCGCGACAGGGCGGCGATGAGTTCGCAGTGCTGTTGCCGAACACCCGCCGTGACGACGCGCAGGCGATTGGGGTGGCGACGGTGGCCGCGATCTCCGCTGTCTCGTTGCTGGCGACACCACGGAATGCGCACTTGCAAGTCGGGGCGTCCTTCGGGGTGGCCGTGTTTCCTGATGACGCCGGCGACGTGGAAGCGCTGACGGCGGCGGCGGATCGTGAACTCTATCGCGCGAAGGACGAGGCGAACGAACGCCGGGCTCGGACGTCCGAGCGGCACGCGCAGGACGCTTTTTTCGCGATCGGTGAGGCGATCGCGCGGTCATTGGATCCCCAGGATCGCCTGAACAACCTCTGTACTGCAGTAGGCGTCGCGCTCGATCTCGACGCATGTGCGATCTGGCTACCGGCGGATGACGAGACGCTGCAACCGCAGGCGTACTACGCGTCGGACGAAGGACTCGTGGCGAGCTTCACTGAGTTGCAGGATCAGGAGCCGCTGACCCGTTACGAGGCACGGACGATTGGCCTGGTACGTCCGCACCCGGTGTATGTCGATGACGTGCATGCATCGGCCATGGTGCCGGATCGCTGGCGTGCGGCGCTGGAACCGAACTCGTGGCTGATGACCGTGCCGATCGACGAGCCGCACTCGGGCATGATGCTCCTTCTCGCGACGCACGAGCGTTCGTCGCCGCCGGATGCAGGGCTGGCAGTCGCGATTGGCCGACTCGCCAACGCGGCGATCCGGAACGCGGCGCTGTTCACGCGGGCGCGCCGCCAGGGCGAGCAGCTCTCGGAGCTGGCCGGACTCGGCGGATTGCTCCTGGATGGCGGCGACGTGGCGGACTCGTTGGGCAGCGTTGTCACGCGACTGCAAGAGATCACTGGTTACGACATGATCACGCTCGACACATCCGATCCGTCGGGTGAGCAGCCGTTCATTCGCGCCTTCAGCGGCCGCGCATTCGGTGGTGGTCCGATGGATCCCGGCGTAGAGCGACTCTGGCTGACGATCAAACCCACACTCACAGAGCCTTCGGTCGTGACGTTTCTTGAGACGTTGCGCGAGCCGTTGGTGATGGACGATCCCGTCGCGCAGGCCCCCGAGGACTACCGCGAGGTCATCAGTCGCGGTGGCGTCCGGTCGGTCGTGGTTATGCCGATGACGTGGAAGGGGGCTCTCAATGGACTGCTGTATTACGCGAGCTATCGCGAGCACGCGTTCGATGAGCACGACATCGCGTTGATGCACGCGATCTCGGCGCAGCTTGCGCCGTCGGTTCAGGTTGCCTGCCTGAACGTGGAACTCTCGCATTCGTATCGAGAGCTGAAGGATGCGCATTTGCAGGCGCTGTTTCGCCTGGCGTATGCGGCCGAAGCGCGTGACCCGTATACGGAATGCCACCTGAGCCGCATCCGCGCCATCGCGCAGGCGATCGCCCGGCGCATGGGTGTCACGGGCGACGAACTGGAGGCACTTGGTTACGGCGCGATCGTGCATGACCTCGGAAAGTTGCGGATCCCCGACTCGATCCTGATCAATCCGGGTTCGCTCAGCGACGATGAGTGGCAGCAGATGAAGAAGCACCCGGAGTGGGGCGCCGAGATCATCGGCGACAATGCGTTCTACGATGTCGCCCGCAAGGTCGCGCTCTGTCACCACGAGCGCTGGGACGGCACCGGCTATCCAAACGGCCTTGCCGGCGAGGAGATCCCGCTCGCGGCCAGGGTCGTCTCCGTCGCCGATGTCTACGACGCGCTCACGAGCGCGCGCCCGTACAAGTCGGCGTGGCCTCTCGAACGGGCGCTTGTCGAACTGATGCGGATGCGGGGAAAGACGCTGTGCCCAACGGCGGTCGATGTCTTCATGGAGCTCTGGCGCGATGGCGAGATCGGCCGCATCGACGCAGAGACCGAGGATGAGGGCCTTCCCTTCGACTTTCGCGACCTCGCTGCCGCGTAGGCGCGCCCGTGGCGCCTGCGCCCGTACGTTGCTGCCGTTCCCGCTGCACCGCAGAATGACTCCGTATGGCGGACAAACCGAATCCGGATCTGGACACCCTCCTGCGCTATCGGCAGAAGCGTGACTTCTCACGCACGCCTGAACCTGACGGCGGCACGCCCGGCGAGGCGGCGACCGATCTTGTGTTTGTCGTGCAGCAGCACCGGGCGACGCGTATGCACTGGGACTTCCGCCTCGAAGCCGACGGCGTGCTGATGTCGTGGGCTGTGCCGAAGGGCCCATCGCTCAACACGAAGGACAAGCGCATGGCGGCGCAGACCGAGGATCATCCGTACGACTACGGCGGATTCGAGGGCGTGATCGCCAAGGGGAACTACGGCGCCGGCGAGGTGATCGTCTGGGATACGGGCATCTATACGCCCGATGAGGGCGGCGAACCTTCGTGGGGCGACCGGGAGGCCGGGAGCCGCCGCATGCGCGCCGACCTCGCGGCGGGCAAGATGTCGTTCACGCTGCGCGGCCAAAAGCTGCACGGCTCGTGGACGCTTGTCCGCATCGGTCGCGATCCGGCGGGCAAGGACTGGCTGCTGATCAAGCATCGCGACGAGTTCGCCTCTGTGCGCGACGTGTTGGAAGACGATCGCTCGGTGCTGAGCGGCGTCACGATCAAGGATCTGCAGGCCGGCCGGATGCCCGCGATGTCTGCGCAGAGCCTCGGCGGCGCGCCGCATGTAGCGGCGGTTGAGGCGCCGCTTCTCGATGCGCGGTCGCTGCGGCCGATGCTGCCAACGCTGGTCGAGAAACCGTTCTCGCGCGAGGGCTGGCTCTTCGAGCCAAAGCTTGATGGCGTCCGCACGCTGGCGTTTGTGGGCGACGGCGAGGTCGAACTGCGGACCCGGCGCGGCAATCGGGCCACGGCGCAGTATCCTGAGGTCGTCGCTGCGCTGGCAACTCAGCCGGTGCGCAGCGCAGTGTTCGACGGCGAGATCGTCGCGTACGACGAGCGCGGCGTGCCGGAGTTCCAGGCGATTCAGCAGCGCATTAATCTTTCGCGTCCGGCGGAGGTCGAGCGGGTTGCCGCCGAGATACCGGTCTACTACTACATCTTCGACCTGCTGTATCTCGATGGCTACGACCTGCGCCGTGTGCCGCTCACGGAACGCAAGGCGCTGCTCTCTCGCGTGCTCCTTCATGGCCCACAGATCAAGTACGTCGAGCACGTACGAGACGACGGCGTTGCTATGCACGCCGGAGCGATCGCGATGGGCTTCGAAGGTATCGTCGCCAAGCGCGCCAACAGCACATACGAGGCGGACACGCGCAGCCGGTTGTGGCTCAAGGTGAAGGACGGCAACGAGCAGGAGTTCGTCGTCGGAGGCTACACGGAGGGCGAGGGGTCGCGGCGGAAGACCTTCGGCGGCCTGCTCGTCGGCTACTACGAGGGCGACGATCTGCGGTTCGCATCGAGCGTCGGTTCGGGCCTGACAGACGCGATGTTGTCGATCATCTCGGCGCGGCTGGCGGAACTGAAGGCCGATGATGCGCCGTTCGTCAATCCGCCGTCCGTCATTGGCGGACGTTGGGCGGGCGGGAAGTCCGCTCGATGTTACTGGGTGCGACCGGAGATGGTCGTGCAGGTGAAGTACAACGCGTGGACCCGCGACGGCAACCTACGCGCGCCAGTGTTCGCCGGCCTGCGCGATGACATCGACCCGCGCAGCGTGCGCCGCGAGGACGCGTCGCCGCAGCAGATCGACGTGCTCGTGGGCGGCGACGAAGCGCCTGAGCGCCTGGACGACGATCTGCACGCACTCGCCCGCTCGGTGTGCGACCAACTCGACGCGGCGACGAAGGAGGATGTCGTGCTAGAGGTGGCGGGCGTGCTCTTGAAGGTCACGAACCTGTCGAAGGTGTTCTGGCCGGCGACCGGCGACACGCCGCCGCGAACGAAAGCGGATCTGATCCGCTACTACGCGAGGGTCGCGCCGTATCTCGTGCCGCACCTCCGCGACCGGCCGTTGACGCTGACGCGCTACCCGAACGGCATCGATGGGAAGAGCTTCTACCAAAAGCACTGGACGCAAGCGTTCCCGAAGGAGTTTCACGTCCACCGCGTGACGCTGTACTCGTCACACAACGAGGGCGACGGTGACTACGTACTCGTCAACAACTTCCCGACGCTGATTTGGCTCGCGCAACTTGCGGACATCGAAATGCACGCATCGATGGCGCGCATCGATCCGGCGCCGGACGCGCTGCGCCTTCCGACAGCATTCGCGGGATCGGAGGACACGCTGGAAGCAAGCGTGCTCAACTACCCCGACTACATGGTCTTCGACCTTGACCCATACATCTATGCGGGAGACGAGAAGAAGGGCGAGGAGCCAGCGCTGAATCGCCGCGCCTTCGAGAAGACGCGTGAGATCGCGTTCTCGTTGAAGGACCTGTTGCAGCAACTCCGGCTGTCGTCGTTCGTCAAGACGACTGGCAAGACGGGGCTGCACATCTACGTGCCAGTGCTGCGGCAGTACACCTACACGGAACTGCGCGCTGCAGCCGAGGCAGTCGGCCGCTACATGCTGCAGATGCACCCGAACGACCTGACGATGGAGTGGTCGGTGCCCAAGCGGACGGGCAAGATCTTCTTCGACCACGGCCAGAACGCGCGCGGCAAGACCCTCGCCGCGCAGTACTCACTGCGCCCATCGGCGCAGGCTGCGGTCTCGGCGCCGGTGACGTGGGACGAGCTGAGGCGGGTCTATCCGACGGACTTCGACATCGAGACGGGCCCGGCACGGTTCGACGCGATCGGCGACCTCTGGGCCGACATCCTCGCGTCGAAGCAGGATCTAAAGGCGCTGATCGAGCCGACGATTGCTTCGCCGAATGCATGATGAAGGCGCCCGCGAAAGCGAGCGCCTGCGAGGGGTCTATCATCGCTGGGCGCCGGTGTACGATCGCCTCCTCGGCCGTGTCTTTCGGGACGCGCGGCGCCGTAGCATCGATCGGCTCTCGCTGACGCCGGATGATCGCGTGGTGCTTCCCGGGGCCGGCACCGGGCTCGACCTGCCACTGCTGCCGCCGGTGCGCGCGGCTGTCGCGCTCGACATCACGCCGGAGATGCTCGGCCGTGCCCGATCGGCAACGGGACCGAACGTCGCCGAGCGGATCTTGGGCGACGCGATGCGCCAGCCGTTTCCGGATGCCTCGTTCGAAGCGGCGATCCTGCACCTCATCCTCGCGGTCGCTCCGGATGGTGGTCGCGTCATGGCGGAAACGTGCCGGGTGCTGCGTCCGGGCGGGCGGATCGCCG
>JANPBN010000143.1:0-5379 GCA_031430415.1 Dehalococcoidia bacterium | reverse complement strand
CCACCAGACGTTGTGCGTGTCCAAGATCTCGCCCCACTCCTCCATGGTGTGCTTCGCGAATTCGGCGTCGAGCTCCATGACGAGAGACTCCGCGTTCGTGCGGCGAAGGACGATGTTGTTCCAGCGCGCGTCGTCGATGAGATCAGGCCGGCTGAGCGCGCGCACGAGATCCGGCCAGTGACGGTCGCCCTGCAGCAGCAGGAGCCAGAGCCAGCGATCGTCCTTCGTCTTGAAGCAGTTGATGATCGGGTTCGGCGCGTGGAAACGATCGTAGGGCTTCGTCTGCACACCGATGCGCATCTCAAGAGCGTAGTCCCAGCCCATCATGTAGATGCCGTTGCGCACAAGCGATGTGCTGATGCGCTGGCCTGCGCCGGTGCGCTCGCGGGCGAACAGCGCCGCCGCCACACCCGCCGCCCCGCTGAGGCCGGTCATGTGGTCGCCCATACCGCCGCGCTGCTGTGGAATTGGCTGCCCTTCCGCCGTGAGGGACATCGCGACGCCGGCACGCGCCCAGAACGCCCCGATGTCGTACGCCGCGCGATTCGCCTCGGGGCTGTCGGGGCCGTAGCCGGACAGCTGGCAGTAGATGATGCGCGGATTGCGCGCGTTTACCTGCTCGTACCCCATGCCGAACTGATCGAGCACGCGCGGCCGCATGTTGCTGACGAATACATCCGCTTCATCGAGCAAGCGCTGCGCGATCGTGCGTCCCTCCTCGTTCTCGAGGTTCAGCGCGATGCTTCGTTTGCCGCGGTTATCGATCTCGAACGGCGGATTGATTGGCACCGCTGCGCCGAGTGCGTTCGCAAACAGTCCGCGGAACGGATCGCCCGTCGGCGGCTCGATCTTGACGACGTCGGCGCCCCAGTCGCAGAGCATCGCCGCGCACGACGGTCCCGCCACCCAGACGCCCATCTCGACGACCTTGATGCCGTCCATCGGTCCGTTCACGCGCCGCCTCCCAGGTCGCTCGCTCGCAGAGTGGCCTGAGTATACGCAGGCGTGGCGAAGTGACGGGAGAATCGCTCGCCTCGCGGCCCGGCGTCTACTGAGCGGAGCTAGGCCGCGGGGGCCGCACCGGAGCGCTGTTGTGACTTGCGGATCAGAGGGTGCTGCCGCTTGCGGACCGCATCGATGGCGTCCTTGTCGGCGGGATACGTGAGCGTCGTCACGCTGCCGCGATGGGGCACGATGGGTGTGCCCGACGCATCGACATCGGGCAGGATGACAGCAACGAGATAGGGGCGGACGCGGGCCAGCGTGTCGCAGGGCAGCAGCTCCTGTCCGCGCGCCTCGAGCATCTCCTTCACGAACTCGGCGGCCGTGGCTCGGTCAGCCTGCGCGAGGTCGAACAGCAGCAACGAGAGCGTGCGCCGGCCTTGCTCGGCGCGCTCGACCTCCTGGCTGAGCCGGATGAAGAACTGCTCGGCGTTGAGCATCGAGGCCGTACCGTGCTTGGCGCGCTCGGCCGCCTTGCCGTCGTCGCGCTCGGCGTACGCCTCGCCATTGCCACCGCCCGCGCCTCTCAGCGGCTTCCACCCTTCCATGCGCGAGACATCGTCCCACGGCGCCGGCAGTTCGATGGCAACGATGCCATCGGGCAGCGGCTCCTCGAACCAGCGGACGACGCGCGTCGTCTCGCCGGTCCGAATGTCGACGAGTGCGTAGAAGGACATCCCGTGCATCTCCTATAGAGAACATCGGCTGCGATGTCCGATCCACACGCGATACGGCCGCGAAGCTGCAAAACCAACAGCGGCTTATGTCAATTGTGTCCTTCCTCGCGAAAATGCGTGCGTATGCACTTGTAATCCTCCCGAGGGGTGGCCTAAGATTGTGCACAAGCACGCACTTTGGAGGTAGACATGACCGCCGCCCTGCCCATCCAGGTTCTCGAACGAGGCAAGCACGCAAAAGCCCAGCGGCGCCTGGCCCTCATCGAAGCCGGCACTGCGGTGTTCGCCGAGAAGGGCTACGACGCCGCCACGACCCGTGAAGTCGCCGAGCGCGCGGTCTGCTCCGAAGGCCTGATACATCGCTACTTCGGCGGAAAGCGAGGACTGCTCCTCGCGATCCTCCAACAGAAGGGCGCCACGATCTCGGAGCTCATGCGCGCCGAGATCGCCGAGAGCGACGACCTCCGCACGGAACTGCACGACATCATGCGCCACGCCCTGACCTTCATGTGGGAGCAACGCGACTTCATGCGTGTGTCATCGACGCGCGCCATCATCGATCCGGAGGTCGCCCGTGTCATCAGCACAAGCATCAATGATGGCCGCGTCGCGCTCGTCCGGGAGCGCCTGGCGCGTCATCAGGCAGCGGGGCGCATTCGCAACGCCGTAGACATTCAAGCCATCGCCGAATCGATCGCCGGGATCGGATTCGAATCAGGGTTCTTCTGGCAGGTCGTGTTTGCGAAGGGACATGACGCGGTTCACCAAATGGTCCAAGAGTTTGTCGAGATTGTTGCGCGCGGACTGGAGCCGTGTAGCAAGCACAAATAGGAGGTCTGGAAATGCGATCTATAGAACACAAGTACATCGTCGCACTCGTCGGGGTCTTCTCCATCTTCATGGAACTGCTAGACACCACGGTCGTCAACGTCGCAATACCGACGCTCCGAAGCGAGTTCGGCGTCGCCAACCCATCGACGATCCAATGGGTCATCACGGGATACCTGCTCAGTCTGGCCGTATTCATCCCAGTTAGCGGATGGGCGGCGGATCGCTTCGGCGCAAAGCGCGTTTTCATGTTCGCCCTGACGATGTTCTCGCTCTCGTCGATGCTGTGCGCGCTGTCGTGGAACATCGAGTCGCTCGTCGCGTTCCGGGTGCTGCAGGGCGTCGGCGGCGGCATGCTTTCGCCAGTCGCGTTTGCGATGGTCTGGCGGGCGTTTCCGCCCGAGGAGCGCTCGAAAGCAGCAGGCATCATGGTGATTCCGGCCGCGATCGCGCCGGCGAGCGGGCCCGTCGTCGGCGGGCTGTTGGTGGACTACGCGTCATGGCACTGGATCTTCCTCATCAACGTACCGATCGGCGCCGTAGCACTGGTTATCTCGGCCCTCTACCTGCGCGAGCACCGAGAACCCGATGCCGGCCGCTTCGATCCGCTCGGCTTCGTCTTGTCGGGTGCGGGCCTGGCCACGGTGTTATACGCCTTGTCCGAGGCAGGCGGCCGTGGCTTCGCCGACACGCGTGTGCTCGGATTCGGCATCGGCGGCATCGCGTTGCTCGCCGCCTTCGTCTTCGTCGAACTGCGGACCTGGCAGCCAATGCTCGATGTTCGCATCTTCGCCAACGGTCTCTTCCGCGCCTGCAACCTGGCATGGATTGTCACGACGTTTGGCTTCTCGGCGATGATCTTCCTGGTGACGCTCGAGTTGCAAGCAGCCCGCGGCCTCTCGCCACTCCACTCCGGACTCGTCACCTTCGCAATGGCGATCGGCGTCATGCTCACAGCGCAGCCAGCCAGCCGTCTGTATCGCGTGATCGGCCCACGGCGGCTGATCATGCTCGGACTGACGGGCGCCGCCCTCTCGACGCTCTCCCTTGCGACGGTGAGTCTCGACACGAACCTCTGGCTGCTGCGCGGACTGATGCTGCTACGTGGCATCGCGTTCGGCTTCGTGCTGGTGCCGCTCCAGGCCGCGACGTACGCGCAGGTGCCGGCCCAGCAGACAGGCAGGGCGACCGCGCTCTACAACGCGACGAGTCAGATGGGTTCCGGACTGGGCGTCGCGGTCGCCGCCGCGTACCTCACGAACAGGCTGACGCATCACGACGCCGTGCTGGGTAACCCCGCCACATCGGCGGGCTCACTGAGCGCGTTCCAGGACACGTTCTGGATCATCGGTGCTGTGTCACTCGTCGGCGTCGCGGTAGCGCTACTCATCCGCGATGGCGACGCTGCCCAGACCATGAACACGGCGACGATCCGTCCCGTCGACGATGGCGTTGCAGCGCCGGCGCATTGAAGCGGCCCGCATGCTGCGCGCCGCACCTTGTGCGCGAGTATCCGTCGGCCCTGCAAACGCAGGGCCGCCAATGCGTCTGAAGCGGGGTGACGCTGCGCCCTAATCGAACGTAGGCCTGTGTTCGGGCATCCAGTACGCTGGCTGCAATCTCATCACACACCACCGGAGCAATCAGCATGGCGAAACATCCGCCCATCCCGGATCTGTCGATGGCCGACGGCAAGGCCCACCCGGAGGAGGTGCGCTTCCTCTCCGGACCGCAAGAGCGCGGCTACGAACTGGCCCGGGCGCTCCGCATCTTCTTCGAGTTCATACGCGGCTTCCGAAAGCTGCACTTTGTTGGGCCAGGCGTGACCGTGTTCGGATCGGCGCGCTTTGGCGAAGGTCACGCCTACTACGACATGGCCCGGCAGACGGGGGCGCACCTGGCGCGCGCGGGGTTCACCGTGATCACCGGCGGCGGCCCCGGGATCATGGAAGCAGCGAATCGCGGCGCGAAGGAGGCCGGCGGTCACTCCGTCGGCTGCAACATCGTCCTGCCACACGAGCAGAACCCGAACCCGTACGTCGACGTCATGGTGACGTTCCGCTACTTCTTCGTCCGCAAGGTCATGCTCGTGAAGTACTCGTATGCCTTCGTCGCCCTGCCCGGCGGCTTCGGCACGTACGACGAGATCTTCGAAGCGGCAACACTGATCCAGACCGGCAAGATCAAGCACTTCCCGATCATCCTCATCGGCCGGGCGTACTGGCAGCCGCTGATCGATGTCCTCCGCAACACCTTGCTCGCGCAGGGCGCGATCGATCAGCACGACGTCGACAGCCTCCAGATCACCGACTCACCCGAAGAGGCGGCCGAGATCATTCGCACCGTAGCGATCGAGGAATTCGGGTTGAAGTACGCGACCGAGAAGCGCAAGCGGCGCCGCTTCCTCTTCGAGTAGCACGCGTTTGCCCCGACGAGGGAGACCGACGCCTCAGCGTATGGACGCGAGGCCGCCCATAAAGGGCTGCAGCACCTCTGGCACGGCAATCGAGCCGTCGGACTGCTGGTAGTTCTCGATGATAGCGATCATCGTCCGGGGCAGCGCCAGTCCCGACCCGTTGAGCGTGTGCGGAAACTCCGGCTTGCCGCCGGCCTCACGGCGAAAGCGAACATTGGCGCGGCGCGCCTGGAAGTCCGTGCAGTTGCTGACCGAGCTGATCTCCAGCCACTCGCCAACGCCCGGCGACCACGTCTCGATGTCGTACGTCTGCGCGGCGTTGAAGCCAAGGTCGCCGGTACAGATCTTCACGATGCGATACGACAATCCGAGCGCGCGGCAGACATTCGTGGCGTCTTCGAGCATCGACTCCAGTTCGTCGGCGGAGCGTTCTGGCTCGCAGAACTTGTACATCTC
>JANPBN010000142.1:0-2210 GCA_031430415.1 Dehalococcoidia bacterium | reverse complement strand
TCCAGATCTGGCTCTTCGGCGGCGTTGCCTATCTCGACGAGCGCAACACCCCGGATGAGTACGGCATTCCGGGCGCGTTCACGTTCCCCTGGCCCTATGCGATCCTCCCGTTGCTGGATGCAGGTCAGTACTGGGGACCGGTGTTCATTGCGTTCTTCGCCGCATCCGCCGTTGCTACCGACTTTGGATGGGGCAGCGTGCGCCTGTCGATCGCACGCGGCGTATCACGAACGCAGTTTCTCGCGGCGAAGTTGCTGGCTACCGCGCTGATCTGCGCCGCCGGCATGCTCTTCGCGCTCGCCGTCGGCATCGTGTTCTCCCTCATCGCGACCCAGCTATTCGCAGACCCGGTGAAGTACGTCGGCGTCAATCCCGAGCCGTCCGTCTCGGAGATGCCGCTGATGGTCGCCCGCGCCACGCTGGCGATCGTGCCGTACGGCATGCTCGCGTTCATGCTCGCCGTCGTATCACGTTCGACCGCGATGGGCGCGACCGGGATCCTCGTCTATAAGCTCGTCGAGAGCAGTGCCGTGAGCCTCCTGGGCGAACTCGGCGGCAACTGTGCGAACTTCCAGCACATGTTCATCGAGCATCACGCATCCGCGCTGCTCGCCGCGAACAAGAACGGCTACCCCGACTACAACACCATAGCCTTCCGCGCCGTCCCCGACCCGGCCGATACGCCCGATCCCTGGGTGGCCGCGCTCATGCTCGCCCTCTTCTGCCTCGTCTTCGGCGCCGTCTCGTTCTGGTCCTTCGCCCACCGCGACCTCAACTCGCGGGAGTGATGCGAGCGAGTGACGCGAGCGGAGTGACCACGAGCGCGTCGCCAATCGCGAATCTGAACGGAGACGCGCCGTGCTCAGACTGATCGACGCCGAATGGATGAAGTCGCGCACCCGCTGGTTGCCGTACGCGATGCTGCTGTTCCTGTTCGTCGGTGCAGGCATCGAGATCTGGATCGGCGGTGTCGCGTCCTACTATGGAGAACGGAGCCATTACGCCCCAAACGACGCCGACTTCCAAAACGCCAGCGCCGCCTTCACGTTCCGCTGGCCCTACGCAATCCTTCCCCTGCTCGATGCAGGCCAATACTGGGGACCCGTGTTCATCGCGTTCTTCGCCGCATCATCGGTCGCTACCGATTTCGGATGGGGAAGCGTGCGCCTGTCCGTCACGCGCGGAGTGACGCGCACACAGTTTCTCGCCGCGAAACTCCTCACGACGGCGTTCGTCTGCGCCGTTGCCATGCTGCTCGCGCTGGCCGTCGGCACCGCGTTCTCGCTGGTCGCGACGACGCTTGTCGAGGATCCGACGAAATACGCAGTCGTAGCGGCCGTCACGAAAGAGCCTTCGCTCGGCGACATCGCGATCATGATCGCCCGCTCGGCGCTGACGATCCTGCCATACGGCATGCTCGCCTTCATGCTCGCGGTCATCTCGCGCTCGACGGCCTTGGGGGCGACCGGTGTCCTCATGTACAAGCTGATCGAAGGCGTGCTCGTCACGATCTTCGGCAGCATCGGCGGCAGTTGGGCGCACGTGCAGAATCTGTTCGTCGAACACCACGCGCGCGCGCTCCTCGCCCTCAACAACGACGGCTATCCGGAGTACAACACGATCGCGTTTCGCTCCATTCCCCGGTCGGCGGGCACGCCGGATCCGTGGCTGAGCGCGGTCATGCTCGTCCTCTTCTGCGTCGTCTTCGGCGCCGTCTCGTTCGCGTCGTTCCTGCGCCGCGACCTCAACTCGCGGGAGTAGCGCGGGCGGCGTGACACACCCGCCCGGGTGACACGACCCGCTTCGCACTCACCCAGCCATCGTGCGATGATCCGCGTCGTGCGCGCACTCGCACAGCGGCACGCGACCACCTAGCACCAGCCGTCCGCAAAAACACGAAAACTACCGAACGAACCACGAAAACGAATCTGAACTCAGAAAGGAGGTCCACATTCTCGAAGCGCTAACAGTCACGAAGCCAGCACCTTACTCCTCGCCCGCACCCACGCTGAAATACGCCGCGTCCGGATGCTGGAACACCAGCGCTGACACCGACGCCTCGGGCTCCATCATGAAGCCTTCCGTCAGCGCCACGCCGATCTCCTCCGGGCGCAGCAGCGCGAACAGCGGCGCCTGCGATTCGAGATCGGGGCACGCCGGATAGCCGAACGAGTACCGCTTGCCGCGATACCGCGCCTGGAACACGTCCT
>JANPBN010000141.1:0-1679 GCA_031430415.1 Dehalococcoidia bacterium | reverse complement strand
CGCTTAGAGCGCTCCAACTCGAGGACTTTCTGGAGACGGTCCTCTGTCATGGTGACGGCCAGCGGGGGTGACTCCTGCCCAGCGCTGTGAAGTAGCGCATCTGTTCGATCCAGCCTATGCGCCGATCGCGGGGCCGTCAAGTGGTCACCGCGATGCGTAACATTCCCGAGCGGCAGGCGAGAGGTCGCTGGTGCCGATTAGCTTTATGATTGGCCAAATCTCATCTGGTCGGGCGGAACAATCCGCATAACATTCCGGGTATCATTATCTGAGGATGCCAGCCTGGGATGTCCGTTTTGACCTGCATATCGCTCTTGGCGACCCCGAGATGGCCGATCTCGTCGCGCGTGTGGCCCCGCTGGCGGGCGTCATTCGCAGCTTGCCGGTGGCGCCGGATCTTCGGACTCGCCTCGATGCGCTGAACATCCGTCGGGCCGTTCGAGGCACCACGGGCATCGAGGGCATCGAAGTCACGGAGGATGAGGTCCAACGCATCCTTGCTGTGGACTCGCGCGTGTTGCCTCCGGGACGGGCACAGGTCGAGCGCGAGGTGCGCAACGCCGCGCGGGCGATGGCCTTCATTTCGGCGGAACTAGTACGTGATGCTTCGCGCCCGCTGACCGAGGCGACGATCGCGCACATCCACACGCTGATCACGGATGGCGTGGCGTACCCGCACAACACGCCAGGTGTGTACCGCAGTCACGGTGTGAGCGCCGGGAGCTACGTCGCACCGCAGACGCACGTCGAAGTCGTGCGCTTGATGGCGGAGTTCGGGGCGTGGCTCGCGGGACCGGCCCGTGCGCTGCCGGCGCCGGTGCGCGCCATCGCCGCACACTTCTATTTCATCAGTGTGCATCCGTTCGGGGATGGCAACGGCCGAACGGCGCGGGCAATCGAGAGCTATCTGCTGTACCAGGCGGAGCTGAACGTCCTCGGCTTTTACTCGCTCGCCAACTTCTACTATCAGCATCGCGAGGAGTACATTCGGCTTCTCGGGCACGTTCGGTTCGAGACGAATGGCAACCTGACGCCCTTCATCGCGTTCGGGCTGCGTGGCCTCCTTGGTGAGTTGATGTCGGTGCAGAATGAAGTGACGGGAGCGATGGCCGTGTCGGCGTTCCGGGACTTCGCCTATGCGCAACTGGTGGGGAGTCGCGCGTCACGGACGAAAGGTGTGCGACGGCAATACGAGCTCGTCGCCGGGCTTATCGATGCGCCGGTGCGCTTGGCGGACATCCGGATTGGCGCGCACCCGCTTGGCCGGCTGTACCGCAACATGACGACGATGACGCTGCGGCGAGACATCGAAGCGCTCAGCGCTGCGAACCTGATTCGAGTCGAGGGTGGCATGGCGCGCGCGAATCTCGGCCGGGTGCGCGGCGAATAGCGCTTGCGCCGGACACGATGCGCTACGACACTGCCGATCGCATCGAATCTGCAGCGCGAGGAGAAGGGGAACGAGCATGCTCCTGAAGGACAGGGTGGCGATCATCACGGGCGGCGGGCGCGGGATCGGGCGTGGCGTGGCGTTGCGATACGCGCACGAGGGCGCGAAGCTCGTGCTCGTCGACATCGAGCAGAGCCATCTCGATGAGTCGGCGGCGGAGCTCGACGCCTCGGGCACAGGCGTGGAGTACATCCTCCAGCAGGCCGACGTGAGCCTGAGCGCCGACGTG
>JANPBN010000140.1:0-1672 GCA_031430415.1 Dehalococcoidia bacterium | reverse complement strand
GGCGACTATCGCTACGGCAACCTGCTCGTCGATACGCACGCCGGACGGGTCGCGGCGGTGCTCGACTGGGAGCTGTGCACGCTCGGCGATCCGATGGCGGACCTGGGGCACCTCGGCATCTACTGGCACGATCCGGTGCAGCCGGTTCCGCTGAACAATGATCCGACATCGGCGGGGGGCTTTCCGCCGTTCGGTGAACTCCTCGAGCGCTACGCGGCGCGCACGGGCCGCGATGTCAGCCGCATCGGCTACTACCGGGCGTTTGCGGCGTGGCGGCTGGCCATCATCGGCGAGGGCGTGGCGTCGCGGCACCTCGCGCGGCACCCGGACGACGCGGAGGCGCTGAGTGGCTCGCAATATGTGGTCAACCGCCTGACGCAGTTCGCGCTGTCGTCGCTGGGGTGACGGGCTCAACACAGAGACACGGAGACCACAGAGGTTTGTCTGTGGTCGCTGTCTTACTAACAACGCAAAGACGCGAAGGGCGCAGAGGTTTTTGGTATGGAAGGATCGCGGGAACTTCTGATCGGGATCGATGGCTGCCGCGCGGGTTGGGTGGTGGCGGAAGCGGACACCGCGCTCCGTGCGATCAGCGTTCGCATCGAGCCGACGCTGGATGCGCTGTTCGCGCGCGCCGCGTCAGGTGAGGTGCTGGTCGTGATCGATATCCCGAACGGGAAGGCGACCAACAAGCGGCGCGCGGCCGACGGACTCGCGCGGGCACGCCTGCGTTCGCCTCGCGCCAGTAGTGTATTCTCCGCGCCAAGTCGCGCGGCGCTCGCCGCAAAGAGTTACCTGGAGGCCTGCGATCTCAACGAAGGGGCCTGCCAGCGGCGTTTGTCGCAGCAGTCCTACGCGATTCTTTCCAAGATCCGCGAGGTCGATGCGCTGATATCGCCGTCCCTGCAGGCCAACGTGCGCGAGGGGCACCCTGAGGTGATATTCGCGGATCTTGCCGGACTGCCGCGCGGCCTGAGCGAACCAAAGAAGACGAGCGCGGGGCGAGATGAGCGCGTCCGCATCCTGCGACATCACTTAACGCCGCCCGACATCGTGGCGACCCGGACGGAACTCGGCGGCGCGCGCAACGTCGGGCTGGACGACATCATCGACGCGCTCGCGTGTCTCGTGACGGCGTCGCGCATCCTCGCGGGGACGGCGCGCGTGTATCCGGAGGAGCCGGAGTACGACGCGGTGGGGCTGCAGATGGAGATCGTGGCGTAGGCGGCGTGATCGGAGGGTGCAATGACCGGCATTGTGCTCGTGGCGCAGGCGGCGTGGTTGCTCGTCGGCTGGGTGCTGTACCAGTTGGTGCTGGCTTGCCACGGCGACTCGTGCGGCGGTCCCTGGTGGGGCAGCCTCCTCGTGATCTCGATCTGGGGCATCGTCGAGGCGGTGTTGGCACCAGCGACGCTGGTGGTCCTTCTGATCGCGCTGGCGAATCGCCTGGCGGGAACCGGAGACGGCCACGACGATTTTTGAGCGATGGCTCATCTGATGCGCGGTGGCCTCGACGCTACGTCGCGCCGCGGCCGGCAGCGACAGCGCGCTGCTCGAGGAGCCAGCGGCGGAACTCGCCCTCCGGGTCTTCGACGCCGAGTTCGTCGGCGGCGCGGCGGCGGCTGTGGATGCCGGCGGCGACGAGCACGCGTTCGTCTTCGACGAGGCGGCC
>JANPBN010000139.1:0-3403 GCA_031430415.1 Dehalococcoidia bacterium | reverse complement strand
GACGCGTCACCGCTCACGCCCCAGGCGCAGTTCATGGATGACGTCCACTGGGTCGGGCGCTTTGCGCTCGTGCTCCGGCACGTCTGCGACAAGCCGATCGTGGGCGGCGTCAACGGTGTCGCCGCCGGCGCCGGACTGTCGCTCGCCATGGCGTGCGACATGCGCATCGGCGCGCAATCGCTGCGGCTGATCGCCGGATACCCGCGCATCGGCGCGTCGCCGGACGGCGGACTGACGTGGACGCTGCCGCAGGCCATCGGCTACGAGCAGGCGATGCGCTTCCTGCTCGAGAACCGCACCGTCGAGGCGGACGAGGCGCTGCGGCTCGGCTTCGTTGGCGAGGTCGTGCCGGACGCGCAGTTCGCCGCACGGCTCGCGGAGTACTGTGCGTTCCTCGCCGAGCGCTCGCCGATCGCCAGCCGCCTCACCAAGCGAGGCATCACGCGCGCCACCGCGATCGACCTGGAGTCGCAGGTGCGATACGAGCTGGCGAACATCCAGCGCGCGTTCCAGACAAACGACGCCACCGAAGCCCGCAAGGCCTTCTTCGAAAAGCGCCAGCCCGTGTTCGAAGGCCGGTAGCCGCGCACGGGGCTATGGGATGTCGGACGTCGGAGGTCGGGTTATATGCGACTCGACTGCTGTCGTGGCGGCGAGGCTTGCCTCGCCCGTGTGTTGTGTGCCGAATGCGTTGGGCAGAGCTCGACTCGTCTTTTTTCGTTGCGGTTAGGGCTTCTACCACCCGCCGTTTTATGGCGACTTCGAATCTAAACTGTCCGTTCGTTTCGCAGTTTTCGTGTTTTCGAGCTAGTCGAGATCGACGGAGATCCGGGCGAGGGGCGTGTGCTCCCCGCGCCGCCGCGCCTGACGTGCTTCGAGTTCACGCAGGGCCGTGATGAGCTGTCGGTTCAGGTGTGCTTCATACCGGATCAGCCGATCGAGGTGTTCTCCGGCGGGTAGCACGGCGGGCTCGGGAGGAGGGGGAGCGGAGTCGGCCGCGGCAAGCGCCTTTGCATAGAACTCGATTCCCTTGTTGGCGATGCGCCCTTCGCCGGAGTCTGGTGATTCGAGCCGACATGACGCGCCGTAGGCCAGGCGGGCGTTCATCGCTTCGCGAGAGCGGTAGATGTGCTCGACGTATTCCCGCTCGGCGCGGGTGGCGCGCTGAAGCCGCCATGTCACCTCGGCGATGCGTACGGCTAGCGCGGCCTCGATGGCACCTTCGGGCGCGACATCGGCGAGGACGCGGGCACGAAACCTGACCCATGCCCCTTCGGTTTCGCCGGGGATGATCGTTGTGTCGGAACTGAGGCCGTGGCGCAGGGCGTTTAGGTCCGCGTCGCTCGTGCGTGTGATACGGCGGGTCATGGCACCTCCTGTGTTTAGAGGTGCAGTATGCGTTAGACGCGTCGCGATCGTACGGCGGTCACGTCACGCGGGCGCAGCCTTAGCGCGTACGAGGCGGGGTAAAGCTGGGCTGTATCTTCGACAAGCCTCGCCCCTACACTCGAAGGACGTGGTTGGAGCGAGCCAGTTCTTCCTGCTCGGGGTGGGTTCGCCGGTTGGGCGCCTACCTTGAACCGTGGGGGAGGAATTTAATCGCGACTTCACTGATAATGCCTTGTTCGTGGCCTGCGTCGCCTTTGGAACGGTGACGCGGAAGGCCTTCCTTGACTTGAACGGAAAAGGTCCAAAGTGGTCTTTGGATCAGTGGCACCAACTGTTGGGCGTTACCCGGGTCCTCTGGAGCTATGTGATGTCCCGTATCGGTTCTGTTAGAAGAAGCCTCATTCTGCTCTTCGCCCTGTGCCTGCTTGGAGCTGGCGTGGGCTGCGCACCGTCGACGCCCGATGGACGGACCGTGATCGAAATGCGGTTGGGGAAGACGGTCATATCGTTCCGCGTACCGGACGGATACGCCATCGCTGATACCCACGAGATCGAGGACGCAGGTGGCAACCTGAGCCTGAACTACCTCTTCAAGGGAGAGCGGTCCGAATCATCTCCCTATGATCTGTTAGTCTCGCTCGACCAAGAAGGCATTTCGGCGGACTTCGATGTAGATCGTCCGCTGAGTGACCAACTGGACGAAGAGGCCGAAGGGCTACGGGCCGTCGGCTTCGACGTGTTCAAGAAGGAGGTTCGCACCGTCGCTGGCCGTCGCGCGCTCGACATCAGGGCCCGGAATGACCAGGAGAAGATCCTTCAGGCCTTCATTCTTCTTGAGGACGGCGGTTCGGTGGGCATGTTCACCAATGCATCAGCAAACGACGCTCCGCTAGGGCCAGAGTTCCTATTCGATACGGTCTTGGACACGTTGAAGGTCGACTAGGGGTCTCGTTGTTCCTTGTAGCGAGCCCTCAGAGGTTGCCATCCGTGGCAGGTGGCGCGCTATTTCGACGAGGTTGTCTGACCCTGCCCGCGATCCGCATTGTGGTGATCGCCGGTCTAGGCCTCCCCGGAACATGAGAATCACCGAGTAAAATCAACTAACGATTCTGGCGCCCACCACCCAGAGCGCAAATTGAGAGAGGTTAGGTCCCACGCCTACACGCGGGGCAGCGTGTGGCGCAGTTCGCGCTCGTAGGCGGCTGGCTCGGCGGCGATGCGCGCGGCGTCCCAGCCGAGGAGTGGCGCCATGATGGCGATCGCACCGGCCGCGCCATCGCTGGCGCCGCAGCGGCTCCAGCCGATGGGCAGACGCCGAAGGAAGACATCGGCCAGCGTGACGGCAGCCTCGCGCTCGACGGCGTACGCGACCTGCGCCAGGATCTCCGGGTTGTGTTCGCAGATCCGTTCGCCGAGCGACGGATCGCGCGCGACGATCGCCCGCACCTCCTCCGCGCGATGACCGTAAAGCGTCAGCGGATCGTCGTCGAGCGAGGCGTAGGCTGGCGGTGCGCCATCATGCGAAAGCGCATCGGCGGCGCGCGGCGAGAGCGACGGCTGCGCGCGCTTGCGGATCGCGGCGAGACCCGAACGAGAGAGGCTGCGATAGGTCGTCAGTTTGCCGCCGACGACGGACAGCAGGCCCTCGGGCCCGCCGGTCTTTACGTGGTCGATGACCATGTGGCTGCGCGTGATCGTCCCCTCCTTGCTGTCCGGCGCATGCGGCAGAGGCCGCACGCCGCTATAGCTGTAGAGGATGTCCTCACGCGAGATCGCCGCCGCCGGAAACAGGCGATTGCACTCATCGACGAGATAGCGGACCTCATCCGGCGTCGCCTCGGCTGTCGATGGATCGCCGTCGTAGTGGATATCCGTCGTGCCGATCAGCGTGTAGCGGTACCACGGCACGATGAAGAACGGGCGTCCGTCCTCGCGCGCGGAGACGAACAGCGCGTGCTGCGGCCCGTTCGGCCAATCGACGACAATGTGGCTGCCCTTGGTGCCGCCGATGAGG
>JANPBN010000138.1:0-4267 GCA_031430415.1 Dehalococcoidia bacterium | reverse complement strand
GGTCATGGTGCTGCTCTCCTGATGGGATGCGCATCGGGTGCGCGTTCGTGTTCGGCCATGGTAGATCGCGCGTCGACGAGGCGGGACGATCCGCGGAGCCAGGCGGGCGGATTGCGTCAGTCCTGCGGATTGCGTGACTGGCGGTGTGGGCGTAGGGTGCGAGCGGGAGTGGAAGGGTCCCGGTGGGTCTCGCGGTCTTCAACACCGACGTGAGGCGCCCTACGGCGTCTCAGGAGGGTTCGACTCCCTCGCACTCCCGCCAGTTCTGTCATGGGCGCTGGTGATTGGTGATTGGTGGCTGGTGACTGGGCGGAGTTCTTGGCGTGCGCTGGCAGCGACCGTGCCGACAACCGATCCGGATGAGCGCGGACGAGTCCGGACTTTCCGCGCAGGATCGCTCCATTGCGTCGCTGGCGTCGCGTTGCATCGCCTGCGTGACGTGGCTGTAGAAGATCCAGCGTCGTGCTGGCCCGTGAGTGCCCAAGCATCTCGGCGACGATCTTGGGATGCGTGTCGTTTGCGAGCATGAGTGTCGCGGCCGGGTGGCGCAGGTCGTGGCGATCGCCCAGGGAAGCAATTGGTGTAGCGAGTCTTGGATTAGACGCGGCGTAACGGTCCGGCTAGTGGTAGACGTCGATGACAAGACGCGTAGGGCTTGCCAGATAGTTCACGGTGAAGAAGCGCAGATCGGTGCCGATAACCCAGCTGACTTCGCCTTCAAAATCACACGTCTGGCGCGCTTCCTGAATGGACGGATAGCCGGGAGTGAGACTGAGGCTCGGCACCGTGACGTTGCCGATCCCGTCGTGCGCAACCGCCGGGTTCAGCGTGACGGCGAGTTGGGCGGCACCTGCCGTGGTCACGGGGTTTCCCGAGCCACATGCAGTCCAACCCGTTTCGTAGCGGATCTGGATGCCGGGGTAGTTCGCCTCCTGCCATTGAAACGTGATGCGGTCGAAGCAGGCGAACGTGACGACGCTCACGTCATCGAGTGTGATCTCTCCGCCCTGGGGCGCGGAGCTGACCATCAGCTGGTTGAGGCCCGTCGTTTGTACCGCCGGACAGGGGGTGGCCGTCGCGACGGGCGAAGGCGCCGCCGGCGAGGTCGCCGCCGCCGGCGTAGCCGCAGGTGCCACAGTCGTGGACGGCGCCGAATCTTCGGTGTCGCCGCCGCACGCCGCGAGCAGCGCCAGACATACCGTGATCGCCGCCAGTCTGCGCATCCTACTCTCCTTCGCCACCGTCGTCCTCTATTGTACGCCGCTGTCGGCCGATGCCAAACGCGGAATGGGCGGCGGCCTGCGGCTGCGTGGCGTCACTTGATCTCCACGAGCTCCGTGGCAAGTAACCGATGTATCGTCGGACAGCCGGCGAAGCGCACGTTCACGTAGGTCAGCTTCAGCAGGCCGTCCGCGGCGATGACCTCTCCGAGGTCAGCATGCGCCTCGTGGGCTCTGAGGTGGTACCGCTGCGCTGAGCGAGGAAACGCCCCCGCCTTGATCCGCACGCGCGCTCCGGGTGCCACTCGCGACCTCCAAACCATCCGCTCCTGTTGGTGGCCATTCTAGACGGCGCCGGAGTCGGTTGGCCACGCGCCTCGGGAACATAGACCGACACGATTGGTCATCGTATCCCTAGAGGCAGACTGCGCCACGGGTTGCGTGGGTTGTGGCGAAGACCCTTGATCTCCAACGTACCGCGGGGCGCTAAGACTCGACGTCATCGAGAGTCGGTACAGAGAATCCGAATTCGGTGCCCCCTCCGGGGCGACGGCGCGCCCAAATGGTCCCCCCGTGAGCCTCGACGAGGCGCTTGCAGACGGCCAGCCCGATACCGAGGCCACTGGCCTGTTGGCTCGTTGCATCGGAGCGGTAGAACGGTTCAAACAGCCGCTGGGCATCCTGGTTCGCGATACCATGACCGCGGTCGAGCACCCGAATCGTCACCTCACCGTCCAGCCTCGCGATCTCGATCGTGATCGTCTCGTTCGCCGGACTGTACTTCGCCGCATTGGTCAAGAGATTCTCGATGACCTGTTCGAGGTAATCGGCCGCAAAGCTCACGGGACGGATAGGTTCGGACTCCACCAGCTCAAAGCGCCGATGCGGATCGGTCCGTTGATGGCGAGCGATGACCCGTTCGACGACACGCGCAACGACCGTGGGCTCACGCTCTAAATCCTGACCCTGCTCGAGGCGCGCGAGCACGAGGAGATTATCGATGATGCGCTCGAGGCGCTTGCTCTCGGCGGCGATGTCGTCCAGCGCCTGTGTGCGGCTGTCCTCGTCTATTCGCTCGAAGCTCCGGACGAGCACCTCGGCGTTTCCGCGGATCGCCGTGAGCGGGGTGCGGAGTTCATGCGACACGAGCCCAAGGAACTCGTCCTTCGCGACATTCGCCCGGCGCAGTTCCTCGGCCGTTGCGCGCAGGTCTTCGTACAGCCGTATGTTTTCCAGAGCGATTGCCAATCGCGCTGCAACCTCCTGGAGCACTGTGCTGTCCTGCTCGGTATACCTCCGGCCGGAGGCCAATGTGGCGAACGTCGCCATGCCCATCGTTCGTCCCCGTGACGTAAGCGGGACGCACAGAAGAGACGTCGCCCGCACAGCGAGAGCGGCGTCTCGTTGCCCAGCATCGGGCGCGCACGCCTCGATCCAAGACGGGGAGAATTCGGGGATCAACACCATGCGCCCATCCGTCACGGCGTCGCTGATGCTCTCGCCCGAGCCGGGCCGCAGTTTCCAGCGGCGCAAGTGGACGGTCGCAATGATTGGGCGTTGGGCCTCGTCCGCGAGGGCGGTTTCGATCCGCGCTGTCTCGCTTGTGCCGTCAAACAGGCCGATGGCGCACACGTCGGCCAGACCGGGCACGGCGAGGCGAGCGATCTCTGCCAACATGTTGGTGGAGCCGAGTGGCGAAACGAGCTTGGCGGTCGCTTCCGCGAGGTAGCGGTCGTGCGCTTCTCGGCGCTTGCGGTCTTCGATATCGATGTTGACCGTCACCCATCGAATTATCTCGCCGTCTGGCCCCTGCACGGGCGTGCCCTGGACGAGATACCACCGGTATTCGCCGTCGTGACGCCGAAGTCGCATCTCGTTCTGCATTGGCTCGCCGCTGGCGATAGCGGTAGTCCACACGGCCATGGCCCGATCGAGGTCGTCGGGGTGTATGACCTGGTGCTGCCTCCAATCCCTGGCTTCCTCGCGTGTGAGTCCCGTGTACTCGCGGTAGTTGTCGTCGACGTCTTCGATCTCGCCCGTGGGCGATGTGGTGACGACGAGGGCTGGCAGCACGCCGACCAGCGAGTGGTACAGCGCCTCCGTTTCGCGGAGGGCCTGCTCCGCGTGAACCTGATCTGTAATCTCCCGCGTGAGACAGCGTGTATGGCCGAACTCTCCGTCGACAAACCGGACGCTGGAATCGATGAGGACGTGTCTCGCGGAGCCATCCTTGGCCACCATGGTCGCCGGATAGTTGTGGAGCGTCTCTCCGCGCCCCAGGCGCGCGAGAATGTCCGCCAGCACCTCCTGGCTCTGATGAAACTCGCTGATGTTGTGACCGATGTACTCGGCGGCGTCGAATCCGAGGAGGTCGAGCTCACACTGATTTGCCCGCAGAATGACGCCGCTTGCGTCGACCCAGTGAAGACCGACTGCGGCGTTGTCGAAGAAGTCGCGTAGATCCTCTAGTTCCGCCGACGCGGCGTCTTCCGTCGCCTCTGGTGAGGCCTGGGGGACCGTCGGATCGATTCGGATACCTGCCACGCAAGTGCTCCCGGAGAATCCCGCATTCCCATGAGTGTACGATCGGTTGAGTGCGAATGAGGCGTCCGCAGCTTGCAACTTCATTGCAGGGCCCGGGGATACCCGGACGCCTGACAGTGTTGTCAACGTTCAGGATTGCACCTGGCTCGCCTGAACGAGGCGGGCACGGGGGGAAGCCGCTCAGGCCGACCACGGTTTGACGACATTGCTACTTCCAGAAATCGCGGAGGCGGGCGGCTTCGAGCTTGCCCTGGCGGAATCCGGCGTCCGCTATCTCGCCGCGCCGGCTGAAGTCCATGAGATTCGTGCCGAAGGCGGCGTGTGACTCATCGTCGGGGATGACCATCTCGACTTCACCGCCCTTGGACGTGATCGCACCCAGTTCGTCGTCCATGCGTTTCTTGAAGCGGGCCGCGATTGCCGGGAACGCGTTCGCCGCGCGCTCCATGCCGGCGGTGACACTGACAACGATCACGCGGTCGTGACCGGCAGCCAGTTCCGCG
>JANPBN010000137.1:0-1653 GCA_031430415.1 Dehalococcoidia bacterium | reverse complement strand
TGGACGAGCCGACGTGGGCGACAGACGTGCGCTTCGAGACGGCCGGCGGCCGCGTTGCCGCGGCGTCGGAGATCGATGCGAACGTAGCCGAGTGGACGCGCGGGCAGGACGGGCTCGCGCTGCAGGAACGGCTGCAGGCGGCCGGTGTGCCTGCCGGCATCGTGCAGACGGGCGAAGATCTGGCAGAGCGCGATCCACAGCTTGCGGCTTTGGGTTTTCTGCGCGAGACGGATGACGAGCATCCGGACTTCGGCCACATGCCGCTCGATGCGCTGCCGCTCCACTTCTCGCGCACGCCCGCGGGGCCATATACGGCCGTCCGCAAGCTCGGCGCGGACAATGTCGCCGTGCTCGGCGAGTGGATCGCCATGGCCGAAGCAGACGTGCACGCGCAAGAACAAGGCGGCGCGCTGAAGTAGCCGCTACGGCGTCGCGTCGTCGACGGGCACGATGACGGACTCGATGGAGCGGATGCCAAAGATCGGCGACAACGCCAACGCGCCTGCGCCGAGCATGACGAGCAATGCTCCGCCAAACAGCGCGTGGCGCAGGCCGATGTATTCTCCGATGAGCCCGCCGCCCAACGTGCCGACCAGCACGAATCCTAATTCGGTGATCCGAAGGCAGGAGTTTACGCGCCCGAGCGCGCGCTCGGGCGTGATCGATTGGCGCAGGCTCACCTGGTTGACGTCGTACGCCGTGAATGCTCCGTCGCCGGTGATCTGCTGGAGGATGAGGAAGGTGGCGCCCGCGACGGTCGCGCCCTGCGCCATCGGGATGAACAGCATCGAACCGCCCATCATCAGCACGCCCAGCGTCATAGCGCGCCCGACGCCGAACGCCGAGGCGGCGCGTCCTGCGAGGAGCGCCCCGAACAGCGAACTGATGCCGCCGATGCCGAAGATTACGCCGAGCACCGCGGGGTCGAAGCCTAGCGTTCGCGTCACAAAGAGCATGTAGGTGCCGCCGAACGTCCCGAGCCCCGCCGAGTAGAGCACCGCCGCCAGTGCAATCGACCGCAGGCGCGCATCGCCCGCGACAAGCTTGAGACCGGCGATGGCCTCGCTGCGGACGCTGCTGGTGCTGTCGTGGAGCGCCGGCGGCGGTTCGTTGCGGCGAATGCTGCTGAGCGAGGCCGCTGATCCGAGAAACGTGAACGCATCGATGAGGATCGCGAAGGGTCCGCTGGCGATGTGGACGAGCGCGCCACTGGCGCTGAATCCTGAGAACTCAGCGACGCTGTTGCTGGCCGACAGCTTGCTGTTTCCCTCGACGAGCTGATCCGGGCGCACGAGCGACGGCAGGTACGCCTGGTACGCCACATCGAACACCAGTGTCATCGACCCGGCGGCGAGCGCGACGGCGTAGAGGTGCCAGATCGTGAGTGCGTCGAACACATACGCCAGCGGCACGGTCAGGAGCACCAGCGCGCGGCCGAGATCCATCGCGATCATGACGGGACGTCGCCGCAGTCGGTCGACCCAGACGCCCGCGGCCAAGCCGATCACGAGCCCGGGAACGATGCCGCACGCCGCGAGGATGGCCACTTCGAGCGGTCTCGCGTCGAGCGCGAGGATGGCGGTGAACGGGAGTGCGGTGCCGGTGATCATCGAGCCGAATACCGACACGGTCTGGCCGGCCCACAGGCGCAGG
>JANPBN010000136.1:0-19104 GCA_031430415.1 Dehalococcoidia bacterium | reverse complement strand
CCTCAAGACGCGCCCGCTCTCGCTCCTCAGGGCTCCCCGCTCGCCGCCGATCTCGCCCGCTGGGCCAACGTGCAGGACGTCCGCGCGCTGTGCATCGACCTCGGATTCAGCCGCCGTGTGCGGACCGAGTCGACGCTCGTCTTCGACATCGAGCGTGACCTCTACTACAGCTTGCACTCCGAAGTCACCCCGGATCTCGCGCCCGAAGGCGCCCAGCTGCTTCACGCCATGGCGTATCTCTCCGCCGACGACGCCGCGAGCGACGCCGCGCTGGCCACACGAAAGGCCGAGCTCACCGACGGACTCGACCGCTGGTTCGCGGGCTGGCGCGAAGCCACCGTGGTCGAGCGCGTGCTGCCCAACGTCCGTGTCGCGTCGCTCCGCCGAACGCCCGAGCAGACCGATGCCCACGCAGTGCCGCTCCAGGTGCCCTCCGCCGCGAACCTCTACTTCGCCGGCGATGCGCGCGATGTGCCGTACGTTCTCGCCGACATCTCCCTCGCGTCTGCGATCGAGGTCGCGGATGCCATCGTCGCCGCCCCCGCAACGGTCCGCACCGCCGAGGCGATTCCCGCGTAGGGGTACAGTGCGTGGAGGGGTGCTCGGAGACGATCGGCGCCGCCGTACAAGGAGGCCTCGACCACGTTCTTGCGGCGGAGTCGTACCGTCTTCGAGATCTGGGAGAGCATCCTTGCCTCCTCCGTGTGGGTGGCCGATTGGCCTGATCCAAAGCTCGACCCCCCGCGTTTTTCTGCTGCGGTTAGGCCACCTCCGGGTCGTAGATTTTCACCGATTTCGAATCTGAAACCACCGGTTCGTTTGGCAGTTTTCGTGTTTTTCAGCCGACCGATGTGTCGACGTCGACGGAGATGCGGGCGAGGGGCGCATGTTCGCCGCGCCGTCGCGCCTGGCGTGCTTCGAGTTCACGCAGGGCCGTAGTGAATTGCCGGTTCAGATGGGCTTCATACCGAATTAGCCGATCGAGGTGTTCTCCGGCCGGCAGTACGGCAGGCTCTGGGGGATCGGGCGCGGCGTCGGCGGCGGCGAGGGCCTTCGCATAGAACTCGATGCCCTTGTTGACGGCGCGAGGCCCGCCGACGTTCGGCGATTCGAGTTCACACGAGGCACCGTATGCCCGGCGCGCCTTCATCGCTTCGCGGCACCGGTAGATGTGCTCGATGTATTCGCGCTCGGCGCGCGTGGCGCGCTGAAGCCGCCACGCGACTTCGGCGATGCGGACGGCGAGTGCGGCCTCGATGGCATCGGCGGGCGCGACATCGGTGAGGACTCGACTGCGAAACGCACTCCATGCGACCTCATCTTCGCCGGGGATGATCGTTGTGTCGGACCTCAGTCCGTGGCGCAGGGCGTTCAAGGCAGGCCTGATCGTAGGTGTGAGATCGTGGGTCATGGCACCTCCTGTTTTGAGGTGCAGTATGCGCTGGATATGGCGTGATCGTACGCCGGTCAGGTCACCCGAGCGCCGCGTTCGTGCGCACGCGAGGTGAGCCTGCATGTTCGACAAGCCTCGCCGCGGCGTTAGCCGCCGACGACAGCGATGCCAAGCATGCCGGGTCCGCCATGAACGCCCAGCACCGGACCAAAGCGTCCGACGTACACCGTTGCGCCCGGCACTGCGGCCCGTGCCCGTTCCGCCAGCGCCGTCGCGTCTTCGGGCGTCGTCGTGTGCGCAATGACGATGTCGGAGACGTTCGGCGTTTCGGTGCAGAGTTCCAGCAGCGCATCGAGCGCGCGCGCCCGCGATCGCGACCGCGTCACCGGAAACGCCTCGCCATCCTTCACCGTGAGGAGCGGCTTCAATCGGAGCAGGCCACCCAAGAACGCCTTGGCGCGCCCGATGCGCCCACCACGCCGCAGGTACTCCAGCGTCTCGAATGCAACGAGGACGTGCAGTCGCTTGCTGACCGCCTCCGCCGCCGCCGCGCACTGGGCGCGATCCGCGCCGCCCTTCGCCGCCCGTGCGGCCGCGATCACACACAGGCCGAGACCCATCGACACCGAGCCTGAATCGACCACGCTGATCTGATCGGGCGCTGTCGCCGCTGCGACGCTGCGCGCCGTCTCGACCGTGCCGCTGAACTTGTGCGACAAATGCACCGAGACGACGTCGCCCTGCGTCACCAGGTGCTCGTACGCGTGCTGGAAGAGCGCCGGCGGCGGCTGTGACGTCGTCGGCAGATCCTTCGTCGTCGTGAGGCGCGCAAAGAAATCGTCCGCCGAAAGATCGACGCCGTCGCGATACGACTGATCGCCGAATGCGATCGTCAGCGGCACGACCGTAATGTTCAGCTCGTCGATCAGCTCCCGCGGGATGTCAGAGGTGCTATCGGTAACGATTCGTACGGTCACGCTGTCGCCCTCCCGCTGGGAGCGTAGCACTGCCTCGATTCGGGCACCAAGTGCCGCTCCCCACTATGATTCGGGCACGATTCTCGTGGAGGTACGACGATGACGCAGGTTGTTCCAGCGCGCATCCGGCGGCTGCCCTTCGCATTCACGCATCTCGATTCGGATGTCCGCCGCGACGTCATCTACCTTGAATCGTCGGACACCGTCCAGAGCTCCGGCATTCTCTACCGGCCGCCGTCGGACGAGCCGAAGGTCGCCGTCTACCTCATGCACCCTCGCGCCGAGTTCACCCGCCACTACGTCGTGCCCGGCTTGACCGCGCGCGGCTACGCAGTCTTCGGTCACAACAGCCGCTACCTCAACAACGACACCGACATGGTCCACGAGCGATTGCTTCTCGATATCGCCGCCGGCGTGCGTCACCTGCGCGAGCGCGGCTATGAGCGCATCGTGCTCCTCGGCAATAGCGGCGGCGGGTCGCTGCTTGGCTTCTATCAGTCGCAGGCCTCTCGCGCACCGGCGGATCGCATCTCCGCGACGCCCGGCGGTGAGCGCATCAACCTCCGCGATGAGTCGATGCCCGAAGGTGACCTCTACATCGCCGTCGCCGCGCATCTCGGCGAAGGGCGTTTCATGCTCAACGTTCTCGACCCCGCGGTGGTCGACGAATCCGATCCCGCGATCACCGATCCGGCATGGGACATGTACAACCCCGCCAACGGCTACCGTCCGTTCCCCGAACCGAGCCACTACGATCCTGCGTGGCTCGCCACCTACCGCGAGCGCCAGCGCGACCGTTGCCGCCGCCTCGACGGGATCGCCCGCGCCCACCTTGCCGAGCAAGCAGACTTCCGCGTTCAGATGAAGGAACCGTCATTCGGCGGGTTGCCTGACGACGAGCGCGGCGCGATCGTGCGTCGCGCACGGCTGTGGCGCTACATGCTGATCTATCGCACGCTCGCGAACCCCGCGTACCTCGACCCCGCGATCGATCCCAGCAACCGGCCGCTCGGGAGCATCTTCTCGCCCGGCGACCCGATTATCGGCAACTACGGCCCCGGCGGCCTCGCCCGGACGATGACGCCGCGCGCGTGGCTCAGTACGTGGAGCGGCCTCAGCAGTCAGGCTGACCTCCCTGACACGATTGGCCACGTCACGATCCCCACCCTGATCGTCTACGCCGATGGTGACTGCGACATCTTCCCGGCCGAACAGCTGGAGTTACACGAAAAGAGCGGTGCCGCCGACAAGACCCTGACGGAACTCCCGTGGGCAGACCACTACCTCCACCCCGTCGGCCCCGAAGGCGCAAAGCTCGCCGACCCCCGCGAGCGCATCATCGACCTCATCGTCCCATGGATGCGCGATCGGCGTGCATGACGAAAGGCGCTAGACCGCGTCGATGACGCGGCGCAAGCGGGCGTCCGCATCGTTAGACACGGTGGCGAGTTGCGCGTTGCCCGTGAAGTCCACCATGGATTGCGGATTGACGGCGCCGACACGGATCGTATCGCCGCGCTGCGCGACGATCACGTTGCACGGCAGCAACAAGCCGATATCGGGTTCCGTTTCCAGCGCTTGCGCTGCGAGCGGCGGATTGCACGCACCGAGAATCACGTACGGCTCAACATTCCTTGCCCAGCTTCGATTTGAGCGTTGCCTGCACGTCGATCTCCGTGAGTACGCCGAACCCCTGCTCCCGTAGCAACTCTTTCACCCGTGCCACCGTCGGCCCGAACTCGCCGCTAACGTCCTTCGTGATGCCATACGAGCGCGCGTCCGTCGTCATGTGAAGACCCCTCTCAACACCACGAACAGTCTGCCACGAGGCGAGCGGCGGCGCATCAGAGGCGTCCGGCCCGATCGCGAGGGCTGATTGGCGCGCGGAGCACCGGAGAGCGTCGCCCGGCGATCCTATGGCCGCGAGAGCAGCACGCTGGCGTTGTGCCCCAGGCCGAACGCATTCACGAGCGCCTTCGTTCCGTGCAGGCGGCGGACGTCGTCGGTGACGATCTCCAGTTCGCCGCAGTCGCCGCACTGCTGCGTGAGGTTCGCCGTCGGCGGAATCAGCCCCGCCTGCAGCGAATAGAGCGCCGCGATCGCATTGAACGCACCCGATGCTCCGAGCGTGTGCCCGAGCGTCCCCTTGATCGCCGTCGTCCAGATCTTGTCGGTGTTCGGCCCCCAGATGCGCCGGATCGCCTGCCCCTCGATTGCGTCGAGGCCACCGCCGCCGGCCGATGCGAAGATCACATCGACCTCCGACTGCAGCACCAGGTCCCACTTGATCAGCGCTGCCTGCATCGCCCGGCCGACGTCGATCGCGTTCGCCGCGGCGTGCGCGACCGGCGCCCGGTTGAACGACTGCCCGTACCCGTCAACGTAACCCAATATGAATGCGCCGCGGCGAATCGCCACGTCCTCATCCTCGAGCACCAGCATCGCCGCGCCTTCGCCGAGCGCGAAGCCGTCGCGGTCGGCGTCCCACGGGCGCGCCGCATGCTCCGGGTCGGCGTTCCCGTGCGAGAGCATCTTCCGTTCGTCGAAGTGCGCCACCCACTCCGCCGTGACCGGCGCCTCAGCGCCCCCCGCGACGACGATCGAGCACTCCTCTCGCCGGATCCACTCCGCCGCCTCGCCGATCGCCATCAGCCCGCCAGTCGCACCGTTCGAGAGATGCGTCACTGGCCCTGCCGCGCTGATCGTCCGAGCGACGTTGGCGGCCGTCGTCATGCCGTGTTCCGGCAGCTCCGTCCCGACGGCGACGCCGATCTGGGTGACCGTCTCCGCCGTGATCGGAATATCGCTCTGGATCAGCGCCTGGATCGCAGCGTCCGCCGCGAACAGCGAGCGCCGGTCCATCGCGGCGATGGCCTCGGCGTCCATGTCGTCGCGTGGCGTGTAGGCCGGCACTTCAGCCGCGATCCCGCACGCCAGCGCCGACGCATCGAACGACGCAATCGCGCGGACCGCGCTCTTGCCGCCCTGCAGTCCCGCCCACAGGTCGTTCGCCGTGCGCCCAAACGGCGACACAGCCCCGACGCCCGTAATGCACACCCGCTTTGCTTCAGCCATCGGCGTGAGCGTAGCGGGCGCCATGTGGTGGGGGAAGTACGTGCGGCGTTACGGGCGGAACGAGTGGAGGCTAGCTTGAGCAGGATGAACTCACGGCGTGTACGTGACTCGGATGGCTGCCCAGTCGAGCCGGTGGTCGCGGCTGTTGTTGCTGGCGACGCTGGTGATGCGAAGGCGGAGATTCGTATTGGTGAACTCGCCGTTGGCCCAGGTGCGCCCCCACGTATCACTGCCACTGCCCAGCGTGTATGTCGCTTGAGCGATAGTCAGCGTTCCCGTCTGTTTCGCTGATGTCCACGTGGTTCCGCCATTCCACGAAAGTTCGGCGCAGAGCGAAGGCGCCCCGGTGGTCAGGTCCGCCCACGCGTCGAGTCGCACCTCGATGCCGTTGATCGTCGCGCCGGACGGGACGCTAAAGCCGTAGTTGGAGTACAGGTGCCGGTCTTTGCCCGTGTTGCTGCATAAGGTGCTGGTGTTGGTTCCGCTGTCCGTGTCCTCAGCGAAGGCGGCATCGTCCGCGCACGCGTTACCCGGGTTGAGTTGGAATCCGTTGTTGTCGCCACTCGCCGCCGTCACGGCGGCATTCGCGGTGCAGCTCCGATAGCCCGTGTTTGTCGTCGCACCAGCGGACGCCTGGCTACTGTTCGCACTCTCCCAGTTGGTCAGCTTGTAGGCGCGCAAAACATAATAGTACGTTCCGGGCGCTGGGCTGTCGGTGTACGTCACCGTCGTGCGGGGCGTTACCTGGGCAATCTGCGTGTACGGGCCCCCCGATACGGTGCCGCGGAATATGCGATGGCCCGTCGCATACGTATCGCTGGTCGCGGTCCAGTTGAGCGTGATCGACGCTCCGGTCGTGGCGCCGACGCCCGTAGCTGAACTGAGCGTGTCGGCCGAGAACGTGTTTGCCGGAACGCTTGGTGCGTCGCCGAACAAGGCCAGCGCAGCCCCGCTGAGCACAGCGACGACCGCCAGTACAGCCGCGGCTACAAGAGCGTAGCGGAGCATCAGCGTGGAACAGCGGGGACCGTAGGCGCTGACCACATACCTCGCAGGCGCCAGATGAGCCAGACGACGCCGGGCGATACCAGCAAGAGGATGCCCAGGGGCGTCCGGCTGAATGCCAGAGCGTAGCCCACGAGCGGGACGTGGTACACGACGCGGTCGCCTCGTGCTTGGACAGCGATTTGCGGGTCGTTCGTTTCGTTGGCGTCGCCTCGGGTCGTCAGAAGCCGCCCGGTGCCTGCCTCGTCGATCGAGACGATGCGATGAAGCGTGGGCATGGTGCCCGCCTTCGCGCCAATGGCGATGACGTTGCCGACGCGGAGATCGCCCGCATCGACCGGGCGTGTGACCGCTACGCTCCCGACTGGGAGCGCGTCGCCCATGCTGCCGCCGTAGACCGTGACGGCGTGCATCCCTGCCAACGCCGGCGCCGTCACAGCGAGCAGCGCCGCTCCGACGACTGCCATGGTCGAGTACGCCATGAATCGCGCGCCAGTCCAGGCCATCGAAACGAAGTGAGCCACAGGTGCCCTGCCTTTCCCCGTACGGCTACGTCCGGTTAGGGGTTGTTCGTCGTCTGCTCGGCCGCGAAGGCGAACGTCGCCGTCGAGGTGAGACCCTGAACCGTGTTCGTCGCCGCCAGCGGCAGACTGACGTTGAAGCAAAGCGCCTCGCTCGCGCTCGCGGCCAGTGTCCTGTCGCCCGTCTGTGAACCCTGCGTCGCGTCACCGATCACGTTGACGGCCGTTGTATTGCCCAGGTCGCCGGTGGCGTACACAACGGTTCCGCTGCCGGCAAATCCTGCGTTCGTGCACGTTGTAACACCCGACTTGATCGTCAGATCGAGCACTCCCGCAAGCGTGTTCTCCGTCGTGGTGCTCGCCACTGCGTATCGCAGCGCCAGTGTTCCCGCGTTCGTCACCGTGAGCGGGTTCGTCACCACGTCGCCCGGCGCCATCGTGCTGAATGTGACGAGAGCGGACGTCGGTGACGTACTGATGTCGACGGTACCGGTTGTGAAGGTGTTCGACGGCACAGTTGCGGTGTCCGTGAACACAGCGAGTCCACCGTTGCTAACGAGCGCGCCGACGACGGCGATGAGCGCCGCGGCAACAACGGCCGTGTTCAGCGCCGCGAGCCGCCCGCCGTGCGAGGCCACTCCGCCGGCAACGCTGACGACTCCACCATCGGGGATCATCCCGTCGTGATGCGCTCGACGTGCTCGGCTGCGGAGCGCGAGGAGCGCTCCCACGGCAAGCATGATTCCGATCACAATGAGCAAGAATGGATTCAACACGGCAGCACCCCTGGACACCATCGCCGACATTCAGTCCGGAAACGAACTGACATGCATCTTTCGTGTGTCACAGAGAGTGTCGGCGCCCGCCTGACGTCGCTCAGAAACGAACGTATCCCGCGCCGTCGACAAACGTCGTGTGTTCGGGCGACGAATGTAGGGGCAACCGTCGGCGAGGAGCTAGCTGATGGGAGGAGATGCAGCGCCGTTGGCCGCTGAGACGCGCGCGGGCTTAGGCTGCCTCCGGGCGCGGCACGAGCCCACGGCTGATCGCCACCTGTGCTGCATGAGCACGATTCTTCGCGCCAATACGCAGCATGATCGCGCTCAGACGGTCGCGGATTGTGTGCGCGCTGAGGAACATCGACTCGCCGATTGCCTTGTTCGTCAGACCCTCACTCACGTGGCGAAGGATGAGAATGTCCTGTTCGGAGAGTCGAAGTGAATCCGCCGACTCACCTCGCGCCTCACGGGCAATCATCGCCGAGACCGAGTGGTCGAAAAACGACTCACCGCGTGCGACGCTCAAGATGGCCTTCGTGAGATCGAGGTGCTCGGCGTCCTTGAGCACGTAGCCGTCTGCCCTGGCGTCAAGCGCCTGCCGGACCAGTGGCTGGTCCCAAAATGCGCTCAGCAGGAGCACCCCCATGTGTGGGAAGCGCGCCTTGATGTCCCGGCACACATCGATGCCACTCTCGTGTTTGAGCTTGATGTCGAGGACGATGACATCGGGTCGCGTTCGGTCCAGTTCATCGAGCGTGGGCGAACCGCCGTGCTCGGCATCGCCGACGATCGAGATCGCGCGTGACGACCTGAGCAACTCCCTGAGGCCCGCCCTCACCACAGGGTGGTCATCGATGATGAACGCGCGAGTCGTCCCGGTCACGCGGCACCTTCCATGGGCAGGTGGCAAATCACGCTAATACCCCGATCCTCGTTGTCGCGGATCTCGACATGCCCACCGGCGCGCTCGATCTGCTCCCTCAGGTTGGGCAGCCCAAAGCTCACCGCCGAGGCCATGGCGCGTTCGACCGCCGATGATTCGCCGGCGCCGTCGTCACGCACCGTAAGCGTCACGCCTTCCTCACGCGAACTAAGCTGCACGGACACGGTCGATGCCTGTGCGTGCTTGCACGCGTTGAAGATCGTCTCTCGCGCGAACCGGAATAGCTGTCGCTGCGTGCCCGGACGGAGGCGTGCATCAGAACCGTCGCGCTGGTAGCCAACCGTGATTCCGAACGAACCCAACGCCTCGTCCGCCAGGCGTTCGATGGATATGTCCAGACTCACGCCGTGTCCGACGGCGGCGAGCGCTGATACGGCATTCCGCACTTCCCGGCTCCCCTCCGTCGCAAGTCGCCGAATCTTGCCCGCCTTTCGGCGCCGGGCCGTCGCACTCAGCGAATCCCGTTCAGCGAGATCCTTTGCAGCGATCCCGATCCCGAAAAAATACTGCGCTACCGAGTCATGGAGCTCCTCCGCAATGCGCGTGCGCTCGCGGCGGAGCAGCGCGCGCTCTTCGAACACGCGAGCGCGCCCCTCGGCCAGACGGCGTTCCGTGACGTCGCGGGCGATGCCTTGGAACGCGACAATCTCGCCATCCCGCCGAACGGGACTTGGCGAAATCTCCAGCCACCGGGGCGATCCATCCTTCGCATGGGCCAGGAATTCCAGATCCTTTTGCATCTCCTCGCCGCGCATCGCGCGCTGCATGTTGGCGATTGCAAGGTGCAGGTAGGCGGGGTCGATCACCTCGGCAAAGTTCAAGTGGCGTACTTCGTCGGCGCTGTATCCGAACAGATCGAGGCCGGCCCGGTTGACCTCGCTCAGGTTGCCGGCGAGATCGTGCACATAGACGACGTCCCGGGCCTGTTCGATGATCTCCCGGTACTTACGCTCGCTCTCGGCACGTTCCCGCTCAGCCTTCCGCTGTTCTGTGACGTCGCGTGCAATGACCACCACTTCGTCGTTGTCGATCGACGTAATGCGCGTCTCGTAGTCGCGTAGTCCGTTGTGTTTCTGGAGGGCGTACTCGATAGTCTGGATGCCGCCGTCGTCGAGCGCGCGCTCGATGTGCACAATGAGTCGCTCGGCCAGTTCCAGCGGAAGCAGATCGCGCACATTGTTTCCGATGATCGCCTCCGGCGGAACATACAGATCCTCGGCGTGCTCGGCCTTGAAGTCCAGGCATACGCCGTCTCGTGTCAGGCGAAACATCAGGTCCGGAATCGCAGTCAACAGCGCGGACGTGCGCTTCTGCACCTGTTGCAACGTGCGTTCTGTCGCGAGCCGGTCGTTCACATCCCGCAGCACGAAGACAGCGCGGTGCGCACCGTCGTCATCGATCAGCCGCACGCCGCGAGCTTCTCGCCACTGCCACTCGCCGTCAGCCCCAGCCACACGAAAACTCAACTCGATGGTTCCCGTAAACCCGGGAGTCATGAACGGTGCGAAGGTAGGACGGTCATCTGGGTGAGCCAGTTCGAGGAACGGCTGCCCGACGAAATCCGCCGGAAAGAGCCCCGTCACGCGATTTGTGTTTGGGCTGATGTACGTAATCAGCCCCTCGCGCAACTCAAGGATCACATCGCTCGATCGTTCGGCGAGGATCTGCCAGATCTGCGCGGCGGAGGACTCAGAGCGAGCTTCGCCGGAAGCGGGGCGCACGGGCGAAAGCGTTGTAGCATCGGGCGCCGACGTGGTTGCCATGCCATGAGTATCGGTTTCTTACGGCGATAAAGTCCGTAGGGATTAGCCCGAATTGCGCCGCAGCGACGAGAGGTAAGTGGAGTCACCGGCTATTCGGCTGCGAACACTGTGGGTTACGCCGTCGCTGCGGCCACCGGCGGCGCCGCCCGCACGGGCGCGACCCCCGTCGTGCTCCACTCCAGGATCATCGAGCCCCACGCCAGTCCGCCGCCGAACGCGCACAGCGCCATCCGCGCGCCCTCCGGCAGCCGGCCTTCGCGTTGCGCCTCGCTGAGCGCGATCGGGATAGACGCGCTCGACGTGTTGCCGTACTTCTCGACCGTGATGATCGCCTTCTCCGCCGGAATGCCCAGCGCCTTCGCCGTGCCCTGGATGATCCGCAGGTTCGCCTGGTGCGGCACCAGCACGTCGATGTCGCTGACTTCGAGGTGCGACTTCACGAGTGCCTCGCGTACCGCGCCCGTCATTGCCTGCACGGCGAACTTGAAGATCGCCGGACCGTCCATGTTGATCGCGCAGAGATGCGGTGGTGCGCCGTTGCCATCGGCGTCGCGCGGGCCGCACGGGCCTTCCGCGAACAGCGCCGCCTTCTTCGAGCCGTCACTGTGCAGCACGAAGCCGAGCGGCCCGCCGAACTCCGACGCCTCCAGCACGAGCGCGCCCGCGCCATCGCCGAAGAGCACGCAGGTGCCGCGGTCGTCCCAGTTCACGATGCGCGATAGCGTCTCCGTGCCCAGCACGAGCACGCGCTTCGATGCGCCCGTCGCGACGAACTGCGTCGCTACCGAGAACGCCGACAGAAAGCCGACGCACGCCGCGTTTACGTCGAACGCTCCGGCGTTGCCCGCGCCAATGCCGTCCTGTACCAGCGAGGCGACCGACGGGAACATGCCATCCGGCGTCGTCGTCGCGGCGATCACGAGATCGATGTCTTCGGGGTTGATCCGCGCCTGTTCGAGCGCCATCTTCGCCGCTCGCAGCCCCATCGTGCTGCTCGTCTCGTCCGGCGCGGCAATATGGCGCTCGGCGATGCCGGTGCGGTCACGAATCCACTGGTCGGATGTGTCGACCATACGCTCGAGTTCGGCGTTGGTCAGGATGCGCTCGGGCAGATAATGTCCGAGGCCGGCGATGCGGGTGCGGATCAAGATTCGCTCCATCGCCCGCGCGGGAGCGAGCGTCAGATGCAGTATACCGTTCGTGGCCGCGCTGCCACGCCGTATTCAGTGAATCCGCATGTTCGGATACAATCGCCCAATCCGGAGATGCAACCATGGCCGCCCGACCCAACATCGTCTTCGTTCTCGTCGATGACCTCCGCTACGACGCGCTGGGCATCATGCGGCCGGATCTGCAGACCCCGAACATCGATCGGCTCGCACGGGAAGGCGCACAGTTCCGCAACGCCTTCGTCACCTCATCGCTCTGCTCGCCGAGCCGCGCCACGATCCTCACCGGCCTGTCGATGCGCAATCACGGCATCATCGACAACAACGCCGCGTCCGAGGACGGCTTCACCTACTTCCCCACGTACATGCAGGCGGCCGGCTATCGCACTGGCTTCTTCGGCAAATGGCACTTTGGCGCTCCGACCGATGCGCCGCGTCCCGGCTTCGACCGCTGGGTGAGCTTCCGTGGCCAGGGCAGCTACTTTCCGACGACGTACCTGTCCGATGCCGACATCGCCGCCGGAAAGACACACCGCCTCAACGTCGATGGCGAGAAGGTGCCGCAGCGCGGCTACATCACCGACGAACTCACCGACTACGCCATGGACTGGCTCGGTGAAGACGACGCCGCGGCCCAGCCGTTCTTCCTCTACCTCTCGCACAAAGCCGTGCACTCGATGGCGCTCCCGGCTGAGCGCCACACTCACCAGTACGACGACATCGACTTCCCGGTCCCCGCCAGCGCTGCGCCAACCGCCGAGAACGAAGAAGGCAAGCCGGTCTGGGTGCGCAACCAGCGTAATAGCTGGCACGGCGTCGAGTTCCTGTATCACACCGGTCAGCCGATCAACGAATACATGCGCGACTACTACCGCACGCTGTCCGCCGTCGATGACAGCCTCGGCCGCATCCTCGCGTGGCTCGACGAGACGGGCCGCGCCGAGAACACGATCGTGATCTTCACCAGCGACAACGGCTACATGGAGGGCGAGCACGGCCTCATCGACAAGCGCAACGCCTACGAAGAGTCGATGCGCATCCCGCTGCTGGTGTATGCGCCCGGCACGATTCCGCCCGGCGCCACCGTCGATAGCAGCGTCACGACGCTCGACTTCGCGCCGACACTCCTCGCCTGCGCCGGCATCGACCCGCCCGAACATCTCGAGGGACGCAGCATCCTGCCGCTCGCGACCGGCGCGCTGTCCGCCGCCGAGTGGAACGACGACGTCATCTACGAGTACTACTGGGAGTGGAACTTCCCGCAGACGCCGACGACGTTCGCGATCCGCACGCGCGATTTCAAGTACGTGCAGTACCAGGGCGTCTGGGATATCGAAGAGCTGTACGACATGCAACACGACGTCGCCGAGATGCACAACCTCATCGAAGACGAACGCTACGCCGATGTAAAGGTCGATCTCCGCCGCCGCCTCTACGAAGGCCTGCGCGACCGCGAGGGACGCCACGTCGTCCCGTACACGCAGCGCTACAACGCCGGCCTCGTCTTCCGCAACGCCAGCGGCGCGCCAACCGCGCGCTTCCCCGACGCCTGGCTCCGCGCCCCCGGCGCCCCCGATCTCCTCGATGGCCTGCTGCCCGACTCCCCCATCAAGCAGAAGCTGAAGGACGCCGGCAAACTCCCCCGCCTGTGGACGTAAATGGTGAGCCATTCACCGCTTTCGGATTCGCTGATCTATGGTGATCGCGACCTGATGTGATTCAGGAGGTCAGCGGCGTGCCCAACGATGCTGAAATGCCCGGACTGATGGTCGACACGCCGCTTGCGGAGCGGGTACAAACGTTCTTGCGGCATCTCAGATCCGGCGGGCGTGATCTGTCGGATGATGTTCTCGCTTCATCGTGGTGGACCGGCAATCCGCGGTTTCCCTCTCTACGAGCCGATTTCGCCGCATGGTGGGAGCGGTTGGGTGACTTTGCCGTCGTGGCATACGAGTCGCGCCAACCCTACGCTGCCACAGCCCTCATTGTCGATTCCAGTGATCGGCATTGGCGGTGCCCCGTGGTGATCGGCGCGGATCCGCCGCACCTTATCCTTGGATCGGCGGTGTTTCCCTCCCCACCGGGCGTCACAGCGCGAGAAGCGCGGCCCACCGACGCGGGTGTTCTTCGCGACATCGAGCGCCGTACTCCACTCGTGGTCGGCGATGCGCGGCTATTCTACGACCGGGGCGCTGATTACTTTGCGGGCGAGCGGCTGATGGGCGACGTGGAGATGTTCGTGGTAGAGCGCGCGGGCGTAGTGCTCGGTGTCGCCGGCCGTGCGTTTCCCGAGGTGCGGATCGGCGGCCAGGTCTTCCGGGCGCTGTACTCGCATCGACTGCGTCTCCTGCCGGAGGCGCAGGGCTCAGGCGTGAGGGGACCGCTCAACGCCCTCCAGATGGAGGGTGGAATGGTCGCAATCCAACGTGGATGTGTGGATTATGGCTTCGTCGCCGAGGGGAACGATGCGGCGTTACGCACCATTCAGCCCGAGCGGCGTTGGAAGATCGGAGCGGTGCGGTTGATTCTCGACACAGGGCAAGTTGCGGGAGTTTCCGCCGGACGCGCTGCGGGCCATGCCGACGCAGCCCGGCTTGTTGATCTCTTCAACGACATGCACTCGGACGAGGAGTTGTTCGTTCCACATACCGTCGCTTCTCTCACCGAACGACTCCAGCGAGAGTCCAGTGCCTACTCTTGGAACAACATCACACGATCGGATCATGCCGCCGTCGGGATCTGGCCCGCACGGCTTGGCGTGCGTCGCGAGCATGCCGGGATCGTCACGGAGGATGTCCGCGCTCTTGTCCTCGATTACGGCTGCGATCCGGGCGCCGAAGGCGACCTCGTCACGCTCGTTCGTTCGGCCTGTGCGAGCTTGTGCGCGCAGGGCATCACCGAACTCAGCCTGTTTAGTTCACCCCCCGCTCGCGGCTTCCGAGAGTTCGCGGCGTTGGCGAAGCGCGCGGAGCCCTACGTCGTGGCGTGCTGGTCGCCCCCCGGGCCGGAACTCGAGCGCCGTGGCGTCTACGTCGACCAGTTGTACTTCTAAGCCACCCTGAGGATGGTAGTGAATCGCGGCTGCACTGCGCGCTCTTCTGTGTCGCCCCGCAGAGCGAATAGAATACGGCGATGAACCACGACTATGACCTGATCGTCGTCGGCGCCGGCGCGGGCGGCAGCGTCGTCGCGGCGCGCGCCAGCGAGGACCCGGGCATCCGCGTTCTGCTCATCGAGGCCGGCCCGGACTACCCGAACATCGAGGCGTTGCCGGAGGATCTCCGGAACGTGAACCGCAGCTCGTTCACGGCGCACGATTGGCGATTGCGATACCAGCCCAGCACCACCAGCCGCGCCGATATTCCGTTCGCGCGCGGCCGCGTCACCGGCGGCTCCTCGGCCGTAAACACCGCCATCGCCCTTCGCGGCGCACCTGCCGATTACGACGAGTGGGCGAGCCTCGGTTGCCCGTCATGGTCGTGGGAGCAGGTGCTGCCGGCCTTCATCCGCCTCGAGACCGATGCCGACTTCGATACGCCGTACCACGGCAAGACGGGCCCGCTGCCGATTCGCCGCCACACGCGGGACGAACTCGTGCCGTACCAGGCCGCCTTCCTCGATGCTTGTGCCGAGCGAGGCTATCCCTCCTGCCCCGACCACAACGACCCGACTGCAACCGGGTACGGCCCCCATCCCATGAACAAGCAGGGCACGCTGCGTATCAGCACCGCGATCGCCTACCTTGGCCCGGCGCGCGATCGCCCGAACGTGCGCATCCTCGCCGACACCACGCTCCGCCGCGTCACCATCGCCGATGGCGAGGCGACCGGCGTCGAAGTGCGCACGGCCGATGGCGCGACCGCGGCGATCACCGCGCGACAGGTCGTGCTCGCCGGCGGTGCGATCCACACGCCGCCGATGCTCATCCGCTCCGGCATCGGCCCGCGCGATGTGCTCGATCGTCTCGGCTTCGATGTCGTGTGCGAGCGCCCCGGTGTCGGCCGAAACATGCAGGATCATCCGGCGATCGCGCCGACGATCGTGCCGAAGGAAGGCATTGCGAACTGGGATCAGCCCGTCATCCAGACGACGCTGCGCTACACCGCCACCGGTAGCAGCGACGAGAACGACATGCAGCTCGAACCGCTGTCGTACATGCACATCCCCGGCGGCCGCATGCTGATGGGCCTCGCCGCGTGCGTCTTCAAGTCGTACTCGTTCGGCCAATTGCACTTCGACTCCGCTGACATCGACGCGCTGCCGCGCATCGAGATGGATTACTTCTCCGATGAGCGCGATTTCGACAAGCTGATCGACGGCGTGTTCCGCGCGATGGATCTCGTCGACACCGAGGCGATGCGCACGGTCGGCGAAGGCGTGCGGCGCCCGACCCCAGCGGAACTGAAGGATCGCACCGTCCTCGACGCGTGGGTGCGCCGTCTCAGCGGCACCGGCGCCCATCCGTCATGCACAGCGCGCATGGGCCCGGCCGATGACGAGTTCGCCGTCTGCGACGATCGCGGCTTCGTGCACGGCGTCCGCAACCTCCGCATCGCCGATGCGTCGATCATGCCGCGGGTGCCGCGAGCCAACACAAACGTGCCCACGATCATGATTGGCGAGCGCATTGGAGCGTGGGCGCGGGAGGATCTCGCCCCGTAGCCCCCGAGGCTCCTTTTGTGAGGCTATTTACAAAGGGAAGCGGTTACGTCTACAGTACATATACGCAATCGCCCCCAGGGCACCCGGATCGCAGGATATCTCCCCTCTCTTGCGCCACCCAGTTGTCGATACTAATCCCGTCAGCGCAACGCGGCTTCGGGCTCAGGCCCCCGCCTGCACATGAGGTGACATGGCACAGAATTCCCAACGCAACAAGCGCCGCGGCCCCGCCAAGGGTCCGACAGGCGCTGCTCCGGGCCCCTCTCAGGACCGTTATGCGAAGTTCCTGCCGGAGTGGATGAAGGGCGCCAACGGCGCTCCGCCTCGCCGCCCCGCCGGACCACGCCGCGCTCGCCCCGCACGATCCGTCGGTGGCTATACGCCCGGCAAATTCGGCGGCAACGCCAACGACTAGCCTCATCCCCTGATTCGCTTCGTGGTAGTGTGCGCGCATCTTGCGCACTCACTCCGTCATGCTCGTCTCGCTCCTCCTGCTGACGATCGCCTCGGTCGCCCTCTCCGCGTACGCCGCGACGGATCGGCTGCTTCCGGTGGATCGTGCGATCGCCGACGCGCTGCAATCCACGCCGGCCGGCGCGTGGATCGAGCACCCGGCGGATTGGCTTGCACTCAACCCGCTGGAGGCGATCGTCTTGTTCGGGGCGGCGACCGTCGCGGTGCGCACGCGCTCGTTGTTGCTTGCCGCGGCCGTGATTCCCATCGCCTTCGCCCTCGCCCTGAACACGCCCCTGAAGGAGCTGATCGAGCGGCCCCGTCCCGCCGCGTCCGATGTCATCGTCCGCGATGACTTTCCGGGATACGGATTCCCGAGCGGCCACGCGATGTCTGCCGCGATCGTCTACGGCTATGCCATCGCCGTGGCGCTGCTGACGCAGCCCCGTCGCATCGCGGCGCCGGTCGCCGCGCTTGGGGTAGCCTGCATTGCGCTCGTCGGATGGGATCGCGTCTGGGACGGCGCCCATTGGCCGTCCGATGTGCTCGGTGGATGGCTCATCGGCGCCTGGTTCGTCACTGCGATCGTGCTCCTCGTCCGGGCTCTTGGCGCACCGAGCGGCGCCCAGGCGCAAGAAGGCGCCGATTGAGCTTCGCCGCGAGCGTCAGCGCCGAATGCCTGTTGGACACCGCGCGGCGAGCGCACTAGGCTGAACCCATGGATATCACGTCGAGGCCCGAACTCGATCGGCCCAACCTGATCGCCGCGTTTAGCGGCTGGAACGACGCCGGCCAGGCCGCGACGACGGCTGTGCGTTGGCTCACCGATGCATGGAAGGCCGAGAAGTTCGCCGCGATGGATCCGGAGGAGTACTACTCCTTTACCGACACCCGTCCGACGATCCGCATCGTCGATGGTTCGCAGCGCGAGTTGACGTTCCCGCAGAGCACCCTCTGGGCGCACCCCGGCAACGGCGACATCCCCGCCGCCGTGCTGATGGTGGCGATGGAGCCGAACCTCAAGTGGCGCACCTATTGCACCGAGATCCTCGACCTCGCCCACGACCTCGGCGTGCGTCGCATCGTGACGCTCGGCTCGCTGATCACCGATGCAGTGCACACGCGCCCGGTGCCGCTCACCGGCTGGGCGACCGACGATGATGTGCGCGCGAAGCTCGAGGCGCGCCACATCTCCCGCTCCAGCTACGAAGGCCCAACCGGCATCGTCGGCACGCTGCACAGCTTTTGTCTAGACGCCGGCATGCCGACCGCAAGCATCTGGGCCGCGTCGCCGTACTATCTCGGCTCGACGCCGAATCCCAAGTCCGCATACGCCCTGCTCGATTCGCTCGACGACGCCCTCGGCCTCAACGCCGACCTCTCGGAGTTGCGTACAGTCGCGGGCGACTTCGAGAAACAGGTGTCGATGGCGGTGCGCGACAACGACGAGGTGAAGGAACAAATCCGCCGCCTCGAAGAACGCTACGACGCCCAGGACAGCCCGGAGCTCCCACCCAGCGGCGCCATCATCGCCGACCTCGAACAATTCCTCCGCACCCAACGCACCGACGACCAGCCGTAGCGAATCTCCAACGCGACAATCGCGCCCCCACCCCGTAGGGGCACAGCGTGCTGTGCCCTCGTTCGCATCGCGCTGTACCCTCGTTCGCATCGCGGATCACGGCCGGGCTCCCAGCCGCATCCACGTGCGCAGTCCAATTCACGCATCGCGTTTCTCGAAGCGCAGCGGAGATCCCGCCGAACGGCGGGACAGCATCCCGCATCTCGTAGCCAGCGAAGATCCCGCATTCGGCGGGACGGCCCACGCGGTGTCATAACGGCCCAGCGATCGAGCGCACGATGTGCCAGACTGGATCGAAGACATTCGCAGTCAGCCACGTCGCAGCACTGAACCATTTTCCGGCGCGCGACGTAGAGTAGGTGTAATGAACAAGAGCATCCTTCTCGAGCGGTTGCGCAACCGCCGCAACAAGATCATCATCCGCTGGCGAAGCGTGGAGGAAACCCTCCGCGATGAGCAGGAGTGGGGCATGTGGGAGGGCGGCTTCGAGCGCATGGTTCGCCAGACCGTCGCCATCGACCGCACCCTGCACCGCCTCGGGCCGGATGCCGACGCCGCGCCCGTGCCCGTGCCCGAACGCATGGTCGCCGCCTGATGTCGCGCGCGCAGCGCGCGCAGCGCGACCAGCGCGTCGTCACCGAGGCGCGCCAGGGCCGCGTCGAACGCCAGATCTTCCGCAGCATCAACGCCATGCTCGAACCGGCCATCCGCGCCGGCATCGGATCGCCGCTCCTCTGGCCGCAGGGGCTCATCGTCATCGAATCGACAGGCCGTCGCACCGG
>JANPBN010000135.1:0-2708 GCA_031430415.1 Dehalococcoidia bacterium | reverse complement strand
CACGCCCAACACCGATCCGAACATTCCGGCGTGCCCCTGCTTCAGCGAATCAATGAGCGCCATCGCGTTCTACTCCGTTTCTTTGGCCGCGGGGTATCGCGAACAACGTATAGACACACCGCTCACTCGTCAACGACAAGATGCGTGAGCCGTGCCGCCGACGCCTTCGATCTCGCCACCGAACCGGCGTAAGATGACGAGAAGCGTGGGCCAACGCTGCCGCCTCGAACAACCAGAGGCGAGACCGTAGGCCGGCCGTCCCGAAAACACGAAAATTACAGTACAAAATCAGGTTTCTGAATCTGGCCGCGACCAGACCTGCCCCCGGAGGCCAACCATGCCCCTAACGCCAGATGCCATCCACCACCGCGTCGCCGCGTACTACGCCGCCATCCGCACGGGCGATGTCGATGCGATCGTCGCATTGTTCGCCGCCGATGGGGCGATGCGCGATCCGGTCGGCGCAACGGCAGCGACGACCGATGCCGAGAGACGCCAGATCTTCGGCGGCATCAAGGCGGTATTCGCATCCTTCGGCCTCCAGGAGGAGCACGTGAGCGCGAACCCACCGGAGGCGGCGGCTCGATGGACAGCGCGCGGCACGACCCACGCCGGCAAGGAGATCAGCTTCGAGGGCATCTCCACCTTCGTGTTCGATGACGACGGCAAGATCACCGCCATGTCCGCCTACTGGGAGCCGGCCATCCTCGGCGCCAAGCTCGCCGAGTGAGCGCCACATCCATGGCCGCCGCGGCACGGGCGCTGATCGATACGCTCGACGACACCCAGCGCGGCAAGGCGGTGTACCAGCTCGCCGACGAGAAGGAGCGCACGCGGTGGGCGTACTTTCCGCCGCGCTGGAACGGCCTGCCAATGCTCGAAATGCGCCCCGAGCAGCATCACCTCGTGCGCTATCTGCTGACCGAACTGCTCAGCCTCCACGCGTTCGCGCAGGTGCAGGCGATCATGGCGCTCGACCAGGTGCTGAACGAACTTGAGGGCCGCCGCGGCGCCGCCATCCGCGACCCCCTCCGCTACTTCGTGTCGTTCTTCGGCACGCCGACCGACGAAGCCTAGGGCTGGCGCTTCGAAGGCCACCACCTCTCGATCCACGTCAGCATCATCGGGGGCGAGATCGTCGCGGTGACGCCGCTCTTTCTCGGCGCGAACCCTGCGGTCATGCGAGGCCCGGACGCCGGCATCGTCACACGCCCGTGCGGACGCGAGGAGGACGCGGCCCGCGCGCTGCTCGCCTCGCTCGACGGCGCCCAACGCGCCAAAGCGATCATCTGCGACGTCGCGCCGCCGGACTTCGTGCTGCAGAACGATCCGTATATCCCGGACGAACGCGAGATCGCGCCTGCAGCGGAAATGGCCGGCATGGCGCCCGTGGGCGAGGCGTTCGACGCGTTGCCCGATCATGCGCTCGTGGCGCTACGCTGGCAGCGCGCGCGCCCCGCCGGCCTCTCCGCGTCGGCCATGACGCCGGAACAGCGCGCGCTACTTGATGCGCTGTTGCGCGTTTACACTGGTCGCCTCACGCCCGACCTCGCGGCGCGCGAACACGCCCGCATCGAACACGAGGGCATCGGCAGCATCCATTTCGCCTGGGCGGGATCCGTAGCGCCGGGCGAGGGCCACTACTACCGGCTCCACGGCCCCGATCTCGTCATCGAGTACGACAACTCGCAGGACGGCGCCAACCACATCCACAGCGTCTGGCGCAGCATCGCCAACGACTTCGGCGGCGACGCCCTGCGGGAGCACCTCGCAGCGGAGCACTAACGCACCGTCCTCCCCCTCTCTCGCCAGATCTAGCTCCGCTGGACGGAAATCGGAGAGGGGGTTGGCCGCGGCGCCTGAGCGCCATGCGTCTCAAGTGGGGTGAGGTCCGCCCGCCGCCATAGCCCCACACCTACGAGGCTGATAGCATGCCCACCGTCGCCGCGGAGCGCGGCCCCACACACGAATCCGGAGTAAGACGATGAGCGTTCTGGTCAACAAAGACACCCGCGTGCTGGTGCAGGGCATCACCGGCAAGGAAGGCAGCTTCCAGACGCAGCGGTGCATCGAATACGGCACCCAAGTCGTCGCCGGCGTCACACCCGGGCGCGGCGGCGAGAAGACCGAACAGGGCGTGCCCATCTTCAACACCGTCTCGCAGGCCGTTCGCGAGACCGGCGCCGACTGCGCGCTCATCTTCGTGCCGCCACCATTCGCAGCCGATGCGATCCTCGAGTCGTTCGATGCCGCCATCCCCCTCGCCGTCTGCATCACCGAAGGCATCCCGACACTCGACATGGTGAAGGTGAAGCGCGCGATGCTCAACGGCAAAACGCGGCTCATCGGCCCGAACTGCCCCGGCGTCATCACGGCCGGCGAGTGCCGCGTCGGCATCATGCCCGGCCACGTCTTCTCGATGGGCAGCGTTGGCGTCGTCTCACGCTCCGGCACACTGGTGTACGAGGCGGTCGATCAGCTGACGCGTCGCGGCATCGGCCAGACGACGTGCATCGGCGTCGGCGGCGATCCCATCATCGGCACGACGCAGCGGGAGGCGCTTGAGTTGCTCAACGGCGACCCCGACACGGCCGCGGTCGTTCTCATCGGCGAGATCGGCGGCAGCGCCGAGCAGGACGCCGCCGACTACATCAAGAAGCACATGACCAAGCCAGTCATCGCGTTCATCGCCGGATCGACGGCGCCGG
>JANPBN010000134.1:0-5311 GCA_031430415.1 Dehalococcoidia bacterium | reverse complement strand
GCCGATTGGATGGAACCCTTCGCCCGGACGATCGACTCAGCAAAGAAGTATGTTGTGTCGAGCACACTGGAACGGGTCGATTGGAACGCAGAGTTCGTGCGCGGGGATTTGGGTGAAGCCGTTCAACAGCTCAAGCAGGAGCCCGGTAAGGGACTGTTCGTGGGAGGAGTGACGCTCCCGCTGGCGTTGGCCGAACTGGGGTTGATCGATGAGTACGAGTTCGTGGTGCATCCCAGGCTTGCGGGCCACGGGCCGACGGTGTTCGCAGGCTTATCGAAGCTCATCGACCTGAAGCTCGTGAGCCGGCTGGAGTTCGGTTCAGGAGCGGTGGCAATGCGGTATGAGCCGCGACTCCGCGGCCCGTAGGCCGCAGTCGAGCGACGTCAGGATCACGGGAAGTTGCGGGCGCCGAACGGTCAGGTGGCACCCCCGGCAGGACGTTCGGCCTGCGACCATCGGATTAGAAGAACGAGGTTCGGATCGGGTGTCTGTCAGACAACGTCTGAATCTGAGGAAGGTCGAACGCTGCGGGTGCAGCACCAACCGTCAGGTCGCGGCCTTCACTCTGACCAGTCGGCCGAGACTGCGTTGGTCTACGACGAATCCGGTGCTCGTGCCCGCAGGGCATCTGGCGACCGAATTATACAACCGTACCGCGAGACATCCGATCGAATCTATTCGATCGATCTGTTGCCGTGGATCGATAGTCCCCGCCGCCGGACATCGCAAGGACGCACGCCGTCATCGGACCCCCGCGCGAACCTCGTTATGGCCCGAGACGCCCGTCAGGCTGCTTCGGCCTCGGCTTGCCGCTCGGCGAGAAGCGCTTCCATGTCTTGAGCGAACAGCGGCTTCGCGAAGTAATAGCCCTGCCCGATATCACATTGCAGTGACAGAAGGCGATCAAGCTGGTCCGCGCGTTCGATGCCCTCGGCGACCAATTCCAACCGCAGGGTTCTGCCGATCTCGACGATGGCGGCCGTTAGTTCGTGCTGCTTGTTGCTCCCAACATCATCTATGAACGACTTGTCAATCTTGAGAATGTCGAAGGGAAATTGCCGTAGGTAGCGGAGCGACGAATACCCGGTACCGAAGTCGTCGATAGCCAACCGAACGCCAAGAATCTTCAGCTCGTTCAACAGCGCCACCGTCGCCGGAATGTCGCGCATCATCACGCTCTCGGTCACCTCGAGCACCAACGTTGATGGTTCGATGTCGGAGCCTGCGATAATACTCTCCACCTCGCGGACAAAGCCGGGCTGGAGCTGGTGACCCGACACGTTCACCGCTATATGCAACGGGGGATCCTGCGGATACTCTGTTTGCCAGCGCTTCAGCTGCGTGCATGCCTCCTGTAGTACCCAGGTGCCGAGTGCGTGGATCACGCCGCCCTCCTCCGCCAGAGGAATGAAGTCGAGCGGCGGGATCGTCCCGCGATCGGGGTGGTTCCAGCGGACGAGCGCCTCGGCGCCGGCGATTCGTCCGCTCGCCAGATTGAACGTGGGCTGATACTGGACAAAGAACTGCTTGCGCTCGATCGCCGTCTGCAAGTCCGCGAGAAGTTGGAGTCGATCATGCAGCGACGTGAACATGCCGTCGTCGTAGAGCTCCACGCGCGCCTTTCCTCGACCCTTCGCCGCGTACATCGCCACGTCAGCGTCGCGTAGTAGCCGCTCCCCCGCCGCTTCGCCGGCGCCGCTGACCGCTACTCCGATGCTCACCTCGACGAATATGTCGCGAGCCTCGATCTCGATCGGTGTTCGCATGGCAGCCACGATGCGTTCGCCCACCGCGACCGCATCGTCCGGCGCCATCCCCTCTAGCAAGAGCGTAAATTCGTCCCCGCCGACGCGGGCGGCGGTGTCCCCAGTCCGCAGGGTGGCGCCTATGCGACGAGCCAACTCGATGAGGACGTGGTCTCCCACCACGTGTCCAAACGCATCATTGATGGACTTGAAGTTGTCGATGTCGATGAACAGCACAGCCACCGGGAGACCAGTGCGCTGGGCGCGAGCGAGCGCGTTCGCAAGCCGGTCGGTGAAGAGCACCCGATTCGCAAGACCCGTCAGCGAGTCGTGGAACGCCTGGTGCTGCATCTGCCGTTCGAGTTCCACCCGCTCGGTCACGTCGCGAGCGTTATAGACCACGCCCGCGACCGCCGGGTCATCGAGCATGTTGTTTGCGACCATCTCGATCGCGCGCCAAGAGCCATCGTTATGCAAAAAGCGGAGGACTTTTGGCGGGTGCGCGCCGCTCATCAACAACACGGCCGCGAGTGAGTCGGCGGCCCCCTGCAGATCGTCGGGGTGAACTCGTGCGAGTACGCCGTTCTCGCGGAGATCCTCGGGTGTGTATCCCATGATTCTCTCGACTGACGGGCTGGCGTAGGTAGGGCTACCGTTTATGTCGAGGATAAGGATCATATCGGACGAATGCTGAACGAGCGCGCGAAACCGTTCTTCGCTCTCGCGGAGAGCTAGCGACGCGCGTCGGCTCTCCGTCACATCTCGGAAGCTCCACACTCGGCCCGCAATGCCCTCGGTGTCGAGTAGGGGCCGCGAGTAGCGCTCAAAGACCCGACCATCTCTGAACGTGATGGAGTCGAGGCTCTCCAACGAGCTCCCGTAGAGCTCTCGAACCTTCGCGACGAACGCCTCCGGATCGGAGAGCTGAGAGAGCACGAAGTCGAGGAGGGCTGCGTCGTCGCGAAGAGCGAGAAGCTCCTCGGGGATCGCCCAGAGCGCCGCGAATCGGGCATTGGCGTGAATAACGCTGCCGTCCGCGCCGACGGCGAGGATGCCGTCTGCGGTCGAGTCGAGCGTCGCGTGGAGGAGCGCGGCGGCCACGCGCATTTCTCCGTTGGCTGCGAAAAGTTCCTGCGAGCTAAGTTCTAGCGATCGCTCGACCTGAAGTCGATCAGTGTCGAAGGAATCGTACGCCGCTTCGACCGCATCGAGCAGCGCCCGCCCCTCGGGGCCAAGTGTCGCCGAATCGATGGCATGTCGCCGAAGTTGGCGCTGGAGCAGGCTGTGCATCGCGCCGCTACGCCGCGTGCTCGGAGAACGTCGTAATCGTCATCGTCTGGTTGTGAAGCTCACACCTCGCATTCGGCGTGAACGGCGAAATCTCACCGTACGAGTAGAATCCGGTCAGGATGGTGGAGTCCCCCAGCACATCTCGGACGCCCTCGACCTCCTCCTCGACGCGCTGCTTGAGGACCATCTTGCGGCCCACGCAGCTGATCAGGATCGCGAGTTCCGGCGACGAGCCGGCGACTGATGCGTCCGTAGCGCGCGCCGCGCCAACAGCGCCGTCGATCAAGCGATCGAAGTTGGCCTTCATCAGGCGTGCATACGCGCCCTCCGGGATGTCGCCCGCGAAGGTCATGCTCTGCGCTTCCTCGTCGATCGCGAGGATCGTGCGCACGAACGGCGTCTCACGATCCTTTGTCCGCAGGCTGAGCGGAAAGAGCAGGCCCGTGCCGGGCAGGCCGTCGGCCTGGTCACCCAGGTATTGCTTGTACAACGCCAGCGCCGACTTGCCATCCAGCTCGTAGAGTACGTTGCCTTCGGCTCGCGTGACGAGACGCTCAGGCCCGAACGAGTCCCAGCCGCCGAGGGAGGCGTAGCCCACCTTCAGATCCAGCCCGTAGAGTCCTACTGCACTGACCATGCCTTCGTTCGCCGTACCTTCTGACACAACGAGCGTCGTCTGAAACCTGCCACCATCTCCCGAAAGTCCACCGGTGATGCGCACGTTTTTAGGCAACCGCGACGCCATCCCCTCGACGAGCTCCGTTCCGTTCACTTCCAGGCCGTCTGACAGGACGAACACATGAACGAGGTTTTCCTGCGGGAGCAACGCGGCCAGGCGCTCACCAGCATCGCGACTACTGACCGTCTGACGCAGCTGGATGGTCGCGTGGCGCATCTCAGTGTGCTCGAAGTCCACAGCGGTGACGACGAGCGAGTCGTCGCTGACGGTAGTGCCGCTGATCTCGCCGGCGGTTGAACAGCCGAATACGAACGCATTCGGATACGCCTTTTGGACATTGACCAGGCGCTCTCGATCTTGAAGCACCGCGGTACTACCAAACACGAACACCAGATCGGCCGAGTCCTCCAGCGCACCCGAAGGAGCGGCAGGGATCCATCCGCGGTCAAGAGTCCAGCACATTTGTTCGATTTTCATCCTACCTCCGTTGCGCGCTAAACACGCTTCGTTCGGATTGTCGGCAATGCGCATGAAAGCCGAGAGGGTTGGCAGGAACCGCCGCCACCCAGAATGACTCGAATTTGCGGGGGTGGGGACCAGTTCGAGCCGGGGCGATCGGGACTGGTAATCCGGTGCTGACCCTGCAGGATGGAACGCGGTGACGCTGTCTCTGTAGGATCGAGATGCGCCAGCAGAGCGGGGGATTCCCTTGCCGGACGGTCACACAACTTGTAGTCCGGTGCTCGCGAATCAATCCGGTGCTCGCTGTAACCGCGTTAGTCGGGCGGCCACGAGCGAATTTCGAATCTCGTGGTACCCCCGGTAGGATTCGAACCTACGACCGTCGGATTAGAAGTCCGGTGCTCTGTCCACTGAGCTACGGGGGCTGGCGGCTGGACGCTACGCCGCGAAGGGGCGTCTGGTGGTCTGCACTTTGTGGAACTTGGCGCCGCCGCGGCCGCCGGCTTTGATGCCGACGATCTCGGTGTCGGCGAGGTCGGGGCTGGTGGTCAGGTATTTCTGCACGAGACGGCCGACGGGCTGCGCCGCGATGACGGCAAGCATCGACGCGAAGACGACGCTGGGGAGTTTGTCGCTGCGCTTGCCATCGCCGACGGCGAGGAGCGACGCGGCACCGGCAAGCGCACCGGCCACGGCCAGGTTTGTGCCGCAGAGCGACGAGACAGCCAGATAGCCCTCGCCGGCCTTGAGGCGATGGAGCGCCTCGTAGGTGCACTCTTCGAGCACGTCGGTGGGAACATCGGCATAGAGGTAGTAGCCATCGCGCGTGGCGCGGCCGACCATGCGGATGTCGTGGCCGATCTTGCGGAGCAGGACGGCGATGGTGGCGTGCTCGAGTGCGTGGTTGCGGCGTACGGTGCCGACGAGGTCTTGCAGCATGACGTCCTCCGTCGTGATCTTCGGTCAGTTGCTCTGTAGAGGATAGATGATGGGGGTCGTATCCGGCGGGGCCGGATCTCCGCCTTTGGCTGCGAGAGGTTAGAGGTTAGAGGGCGAGACTAGTCGACGGTGAGATGGAGTTCGTGGGCGTCGCTGCCGGTGGCGAGATCGTTGACGGCCGTCTCGTTGGCGAGGA
>JANPBN010000133.1:0-1749 GCA_031430415.1 Dehalococcoidia bacterium | reverse complement strand
GACGACCAGTACGACTGCTGCAATCTTGCGTTTCATCTCGGTAATTCTCCATTTCGTGTCCCGTACATCACCGAGGTCGCGACAACCATGGCGGCGATCGCGATAGGCAACGCGAGGGTAAGGGCATGCACGCGCATGGCTGCCACTCCTTGATTTCTGGCGGTTAGGTTCGGTGCTGGTTAGTCGTCCGACTCTGACCCGACGACGCTGCCGGTCGCCGCGTCGACCTTCACATCGAGGTCGCCGACGTCGACGTTGAAGACGAGGACGCCATCGAGGTATTCGAGATCGACTTCGCCGATCGCGCCGGCCCCTTGCGTTTGTGCGGCCGCTATTGCCTGGTCGAGTGTGATCGTTGCATTTGGCAACAGATCCTTCCCGTCATCGAGCTCGCCGCTGCGACCGGCCGCTGCGCTCTGTGGGATCGCATAGACCGCGATGCCGACCGCCGCGACTACGATGGCTGTTCCTATCGTGATCTTGGTGCGCTTGCTGTTCATGGTGGTACTCCTTTCTATGAGAGTCGAGCGGGGGCTCTACGCGGCATTCTGTCGCGAGCCAGGCCCCCGAAACGCGCTAACTAGGGCGGCGCCAAGCGTCGCGGCAAGTGCCGTGACCGTGATGCCGCCAAACGCCAGGAACCAATCGTCATCGAAGATGAAGGCCTCGATGTCCGTCAGCCCCAGGCCGAGAAATCCTGCTCCAACGTGCGCCGCGCCGAATGCGCCCCAGCGCCTGCCGGCCGGCAGCGACGCGCCCAGTCGCGCGTGGAACGCCGCCCACACAATCGATGTCGCACCGCTCAGCCACGCAAGCCGGCTTCGCTCCGGTATCGCGCTGGCCTCGGCGAACATCGCTTCGATCCATGGCCGGTCCGCTCGTGGGCACACGGCGATGGCCGCGCCGCGCACGATGCGGACGAATGGGCGGGCGGTTTCGTTCATCACGCGACACCTTCCTTGCCAATGCTGCGGAAGGACGCGACAGCGTGACCCGGTTCGGTCGCTGCTACGATCGCGCCGGCCTCCTGCGCGCCCGTGCCGGTCAGGCGATACAAGTGCCGTCGTGGCTTGCCGGGCGTGGGTTCGTCCTCCCAGCGCGCTTCGAGCCAGCCCTGGCGTTCGAGCCGCATCAGGATCGGGTAGAGCGTGCCAGACTTGAGCCCCGTCTCGCGGCTCAGGCTGTATCCGTGTTGCCACTCGGACGTGTCGCTGAGGAGCGCGGCTAACACCGCTTCGGTCTGCTTCGAGGAGTTCGGTCGTCGTGCCATACCTCTATTATCGACATAGGTAGAGTTTTGTCAATGGGGTAGCGGCAGAACTTCTTGACGAGTTTCAGGACCGGCGGTCGCGTGCCCACTGCTTAGCGCCACGGCGGCGGCGATGAGTGAGCGCCCCGCCAGGCCGAATGAGGCGTCGGCCCTCGCTACCCGCTCGCGGCGAAGCGGTCCGTCGCGCGTACGATCTCCGCCGTGATGCCGCCCGCAGCCGCCGCATGTCCGGCGTCGTCCACAACGACGAGTTCCGCCTGCGGCCAGGCGCGATGCAGCGCCCAGGCGTTGCCGATCGGCGCTTGGAAATCGAAGCGCCCGTTGATCAGCACTCCCGGGATCTCGGCGAGCATCGCCGCATCTCGAAGCAGGCGGTCGTCGCCGAGCCATGCGTCGTGCCGGACGTAGTGCACGACGATGCGCGCGAACGCGAGCGCGTAATCCGGATCACGGAATCGGACGGCGAGGCCCGGCGCCGG
>JANPBN010000132.1:0-12408 GCA_031430415.1 Dehalococcoidia bacterium | reverse complement strand
TCACCAGCAGCTTGCGGATGATGTCGGTCCAGCCATCGTTGACGAGATCCATGTCCTGGAAGCCGCCGGACACGAGGATGTTGAAGTTGTCCATCCTCTCCTGTTGCCAGCCGGGCCGCAGGGCCCCCGCCCATTCGGGATCGGTCGGGCGGTTCGCGCGTACGTCGATGGATGACGGCGTGCGCTGGAAGACGTACAGCTGCTTCGCCGCCGCGCCGACGTGAGGGACGCACTGCACCGCCGTCGCGCCGGTGCCGATGATGCCGACGCGCTTGTCGCGCAGCCCTGTCAGGTCGCCGTCCGATGTGCCGCCCGTGTAGGCGTAGTCCCAGCGGCTGGTGTGGAACGCGTGCCCCTTGAAGGTCTCGATCCCGGGGATGCCGGGGAGCTTCGCGCGATGCAGGGGTCCGTTCGCCATGCAGACGAAGCGCGCGCGCATGCGGTCGCCTCGATCGGTGGAGATGATCCATCGCAGGGCGTCCTCATCCCAGCGCAGCTCTGTCACTTCTGTCTGAAAGCAGGCGTTGCGGTAGAGATCGAAGTGCTCGCCGATGGCGCGGCTGTGGCCGAGAATTTCGGGCGCGCGGCTGTACTTCTCTTTCGGGATGTAGCCGATCTCTTCGAGGAGGGGCAGGTAGACGTAGGACTCGACATCGCAAGCGGCCCCGGGGTAGCGGTTCCAGTACCAGGTGCCGCCGAAGTCGCCACCCTTCTCGATCATGCGGATGTCTTCGACGCCGGCCTCGCGCAGCCGGGCCCCAGCCAGCAGGCCGCCGAAGCCGCCGCCGATCACGGCAACGTCGATGTCATCGGTCAGCGGCTCGCGCCGAAAGCCCGGCGACACGTACGGATCCTCAATGAACCGGGCGAAGTCGCCGCTGACCTCGACGTACTGCTCGTTGCCGTCATCACGGATGCGCTTGTCGCGCTCGGCGCGGTACTTCTCGCGCAGGGCGTCGGGATCGAACGAAACGTTAGCGGCCATCATCCTCGTCCTTTTGACATGGGTCGTGTTCCGTAGAGTCTAGCAGCGTCGCGGAGCGCTGGCATGAACGCCAGACAGTCGTCGATCGACGCCGCCGCTCGCCGTGGTGAGCGGCGTGCCGGAGCCGCCACGCACACTCCGGTGGTGTTCATGGACGAGAGTTGTAGAACTCGACGCTCCAGCGCCACTCCTGTCCGTCATCGTCGTTCCACCAGGCCTTCAGGATTCCCGCCTCGCCGCCTGGCAGGAGCACCGGGATGCCGAGGTCCGATGCCTTCGGCCAGCGGTCTTCTCGCGTGATGTGGCTGCCATCGCGGGTGAGGAAGGTCATCGGAAAATACGCGCCCTGCCGGCGCAGTTGATCGCCGAACGCGAGCCGTGCGCCGTCGTCCGACCGCACCTCGATGCGCAGCGTATGCGGCGCAGCGTGCACCCAGACGCGGTCGGTGTACTCGATGCGGCTGCGGCTGAAGGAGAGTCCCTGAGCGCCCGCATCGGGATACCAGATGTCCCAGATCTCCATGGGGTGGTTATACGAGGGCAGGGGCGCGGACACAATTTCGCCGTCGGCCAGTCTCGAGAAGCCGGTTACGAAGGCAGGGCCGGGCGCGGCGAGTCGCATGCCCGGGCGGTGTACGAATTGACGGCGCCAGCCCCGGAACCCCCGCCACAAATGTCCCGTAACCGGCGCCGGTCAGCCGTTGACGTATTAGGTCTCCAGCCAGGAACTGTTGGAGGATTACCGCGTTGCGATCGGCGGGTCATCGCTCAGCAATCCTTCCGCGGCCGTGAGGCCGCGCGGCGAGTTCAACACTCGTCTTCAGTTCTCATACCTACTCCGTCACCGCGGCCGAATAGGATCACTTGAGATTTCGCATCTCTCGTGGCGTGTCTGGCAGAACCTGTCGCCGGGAAGCCGGACGCCCAAGCCCCTTCAGCGACGGAGCCGATGGGGCGATACTCACTCTGAGGCGACCAACATGAAGCTGACGCGACGGCAGCCGGAACCCTGTGTACATCCGGCCCCATCTATCGACCTTCTCGTCGACCGTGGCGCGTACGCTCCGTGGTACATGACACAACGTCTCGACCAGGAAGCCGCGCGGGCCCGCCGGTACGGCTGCCCGCTGACGCTCCTGGCTGCCACGCCGCTCCTGCTCGCAGGTGAGGAGCTCACCGAGCGGGCGCTCGCCAGTGCTGTCGGTGCGGCACGTCGCGCTGCGCGTGAATGCGACCTTATCGGGTGGAGTGACGACGGGCGCCTACTGTTGCTCATGCCCGAGACTCCCGCGTCGGACGCGCACGTGGCCGCCACGCGGTTGCGTGACGACATGTACCTTCAGTCGCGCGCACACGGCGGCCAGAAGTGGATTGTCGCGATTCTCGATGAGGTCGGTGACTTCGCCGACGTCCGTCGCGTCGCCGAAGCGCTGCGTGAGAAGTTCGAACTGGAGCGGGCCCGCAACGCCGCTTGACAGACAGCCGGTCTGCGGCAACGCCGGAAACGTAAGCGTGTCTAGACCTCGCCGGACGCTACGCGGTCGGCGGCAGGTATGTCACCCTCGGTCATCGCGCCCATGGATCCGCCCAGGCTTTCTCCGCCCGACGGCGTGCCCGCGTCGCCGGCGGCCTGAGCGCGCTCGACGATCGTCCTGAAGCGCTCCAGATCCTCTTCGACACTCTTCTCCGGATTCGCGAAGACCTTCGCCATGAGGTCGCCGAACGTACCACCGGGCGGTGCGTATTCGATGGTGACATCGATGTGCGTTCGATTGGAACCTTCGCTGCGGAAATTCACACGCCCCGCGGTGACGACCGATGACGCGCCCTCGACGGTGCGCCATCCAATCGCTTTCTGCGGGGTGTCCAGTGTGATCTCGGCATCCCACTCGGCGGACATGCCAAGCGGCCCAACGACCTTCCAATGGGACATCTTCGGCGACGTCACGCGCACTTCTTCGACGTTCTCCATGAACGAGGGGAAGTTCGCGAAGTTACGCCACACGTTGTACGCGACCTCGACGGGCACGTTGACGGCGGTTTCCTTGTTAATCTTTGTCATAAGACCTCCGTGAAGCGATCTAATGTTTCGTGGGCGATCGGTTGTCCCTCGTGCTCGAACGACGGTGGCCGTTGCTCGGGCTCGTTCGCGCGCGCCTCTGCTCGGCGGCGATGGCTGAGCCTCGCGTCGGCTCCGGCGCCGGGCTGCGCGCCCGGGCCGGAGCCATTCGCGAGAGGTTCAGTCCCGCTACTCTGCTGGCTGCACCGGCACGCTGTCGCCGCCGCCGTCGGGGACGATGTTATCCGGGACGATGTTGTCGGTGATCGGCGCGACGTCGTTGTTCGTGTTCGACGAATCGTCCCAGGGCTGCGTCCAGAGGACGGCGAATGCGACAGCGGCAAGGACAAGTAGCGCCAGAACCGCGATTGCGAATCCGCTGCCCCCGCCTGCGCCGCGCGTGTCGACGTCTGAGTGGTGTGCGTGCGTCATTGATAGCCTCCGTTTCTTCATCGATCCGTTTGATGTGGTCACCGTACGCAGACGGCGGTCGAGGGCCCGTATCGGGCGTTCAGCCGGGTGTTGCGCGGACGTGGCAATCGGGACGCCCGGTACTGGCTCGCGGCCCGAGTAAACACTCGCCGGCCCAATCGGGGTGGCACCTGGCGCCGTCTGAAGAAAGTGTGGCAGGGTAATACTGAACACAGGTCCATGGATTCAAGGGAGGGTTAGCTTGCCGTAGTCGTCGGGTGTTTGTTACAGAAATGCAATGCGAACACGGCGCGTATGCGGGCACGGCATGAAGTCGACGAGCTAGGCTTTTGGAAAGCACTGCTGAGTAGGGCCACCGACGCTTCTGTCGGATGGCGGAGGTGAGCGCGCTATGAGCATCGAACCGATGGTGATGGCCGTGGACGATGAGCCAGGGATTCTGCGGCTCATCAAGCTTGAACTGTCGACACAGGGATTTCGTGTCGTAACGGCGGCCGGTGGAGAGGAGGCGCTGCGCGTCGCTGAGGAGCACCGGCCCGACATTGCCCTACTCGACATCGTCATGCCGGAAATGAACGGGCTCGAGCTCATGCGCCGTCTTCGGGAACGCACGCCGCTTCCGGTCATTTTGCTGACGGCGAAAGGGAGCGAGTCGGACAAGGTGCGCGGTCTGGAGCTGGGCGCTGACGATTACCTCGCGAAGCCGTTCAGCCCGGACGAACTGAGCGCGCGGGTTCGCGCGGTGTTGCGCCGTTCGACCGGGTGGGCGACGGTCGATCAGATCGTTCGCGCCGGGGATATCGAGATCGACCTCAGCCGGCGGCTGGTCACGCGTGGAGGCGAGATACTGTCGTTGACACGCACGGAGTGGATGCTGCTGCAGCACCTCGCGGCGAACGTGGGCAAGATCATGCTGAACGCGGAACTGCTGAGCAAGGTGTGGGGACCCGAGTACCGCGACGATCTCCAGTACCTGCGCGTCTGGATCTCGCGCCTGCGTCGTAAGCTCGAGGACGACGCCGCTAACCCGAGGCTCATCCGCACGTTCCAGGGCATCGGTTACATGCTCTTTACGTCCGACGCCAGCGCGGAAGCAGCCACAGAGGGTAGCGAGGCCGTGCAGCCAGGCGTGAAGTAGACGGCGATCGCTACGGGAAGACAACACAAAACAGCGGAGCCGCGGCTCCGCTGTTTTCGTTCTGACGTGTTGGGCTGTGAACTACGGCGTGTCGATCGCGTGGGCGTGCCCGCCGCCGGCCAGCGGGCGGAACGTCGCGGCTAGAATTGCTAGGATCAGCACTCCGGCCAGGAAATACACAACGAACGCGATGAACGAAGCGGGTTCGAACACCCCACCGGTTGAGTCGACCGCCCGGTTGGAGAGATTGAGCATTCCAAAGAACGGCTTGACCCAAAAGTCACTGTGCCGGTAGAGCCGGTCGATGATCTCGCTGTCGCGATTCGCTCCGGTCAGCAGAGCCAGAAACCGGCCACCGACGAGTACGAGAATCGCAGCCCATGCGATGGTCACGATTGCGGTTACGATGCTTCTCAACATTTGTTTTCTCCCTTAGGTAGCGCTCCGCCTCAGCGGAGCTCCTCGCAGCGCAGCCGGCTACCAGCGCAGCCGGGATGCTGAAGACCTCGGCTCGCTTGAGGTGGTCGCCGCGTCGTCGTCCTGACGCGCCGCTGCAGTCAGGTTGCCGCCGACCTCGCCGAGTGAGATCTTGGCGGCTTCGGCCGCACCCTGCAGCTGATCGAGTGTGATGTTACGGTCGTCTCCGTGGTTGTCATTGGGTGTAGCGCACCCGCATGAAGCGCACATCGGCTGTCCTCCTTTGCTCCATAGCTCATCGCATTACCAATGCTCCAACTATGGTGCGCGCTGTCCAGCCCTTCCGGTAATGCGATCGGCATTTGCGTAACAACAACGTGTCGCTTCAACGCGCCGTGCCGCGCCGTGGACCGCATTCGGGGCGACGAAAAGCACCGGCGCCGATGGCCGTGGGCGCCGGTGCTCGTGGAGTCACCCGTCGGTGGGATCGGTTTGGGCGTTAGGAGACGCTGGCCAATTCAACGTCGCCCGGAGGAGGCTCCTTTGCGGAGTCGGCCTCCTCGCTCGTCTCGCTCGTCGCGGCGTCGTCGCCGCCGCCGTCACTCGTTGGCATGAACATGTAGCCGATGCCGGCGTACGTCTTGATCAGCTGGGGATTGGCCGGATCGGACTCAAGCTTCTTCCGGAGGCGTGACACCCAGACGCGCAAATACTGGAGGTCGCCGCGATACTCGGGTCCCCAGATGTTGGAAAGGAGTTCGGTGTTCATCATGACGCGGCCAGGATTGGCGACGAGGTGCTGCAGCAGCCTCCACTCCGTCCGCGTGAGCTCGACGGGCTCACCCGAGCGCGTGACGCGTCGCTGATGGAGGTCGATGACGACATCGCCGGCGCCGATGACGTGGTTGGCGTCATGCTTGCCGACGGCCCGACGCAGGACGGCGCGCACGCGGGCGGTGAGTTCTTCAGGGCTGAACGGCTTGGCGAGGTAATCGTCGGCGCCGAGTTCGAGCCCTTTGACTTTGTCGCCGTCCGAGGACCGGCCCGTGAGCAGAATCACGGGAATGTTGGTGCGGTCGCGCAGCCGACGCATGACCTCATACCCGTCGTCGCCAGGCATGGTCAGGTCGAGTAGGACAATGTCGGGGCGTTGTTCTTCCTCCATGCGCACCCCGTCGACCCCATTGGTCGCCGTGATGACGCGCAGCCCCTGCGCAGACAGTTCCAACTTGATCAGCCTGAGAATGCCCGGTTCATCGTCGATGGCGAGTACGAGAGGTGCGACGGACATGGCAGATTTCTCCCCCTAGGAACGGTGTTGCTGCGCCACCATCATTGCCTAGGGGCCGTCGACGGAGAGCAACAATTCACGTCCCGAGGATATCAGCGGCGTAACAGCGGCGGCTCGTCTCTCCGCGCATTGCGATGCCGATGCGATGTGGAGACCCACTCTCGTTCCGTGGGTTCGGGAGGTCGATTCCTACAATCAACGCAACGGGAATCAGGTCTCGGCCGGCGGATAAGGGTTCGCCGGCGTTCAGTCGAAGGAGGACAAAATGTATTACGGTGGTGGGATCGTTACGCTCATCGTGGTCGTGCTCTTGGTGCTGTTGCTCATCCGCTAAGAAGGCGGTGAGCCTTGTTCAGTCGACACGAGCAGAAGGTGGTACAGGTCGGGCCGGCGCCGCAGCCGCCCGACTAACCCTCTACGTCCAACCCGGCGTCCAGATCAACCGGAAGCGCAATGCAGAACACGGACCCACCGCCCTCACGTGGGTGCGCCCAGATGCGACCCCCTTGCGCTTCGATGAGGCGGCGGCAGACGGCAAGTCCGACACCGGCCCCTCCAACAGCCTCACTTGTGCGCTTTGAGCGGTAGAACGGCTCGAAGACCAACTCCAGTTCCGCCGGCGTGATGCCTTTGCCCCGATCGAGCACGCACACGACGAGTTCTGCGCCGTGCCGCTCGGTGGTGACATCGATCGGGCTCCCTGGAGGGCTGTATTTGATTGCGTTCCCGATGAGGTTCTGGAGGATTTGCTGAAAGTTCGTCGCTTCGGCACTGACGGGCGAGATGATCGGATCGATCGTCAGAGTGAAGTCACGGTTTGGCTCGCGCCGCCGGAAGTCGGCGATGACGCGCTCAAGTTCATGCCGCACGAGGATTGGTTCCACCTCAATTGTTGTGCCCACGTCCAGGCGGCTCACGAGGAGGAGGTTGTCGACGAGCTGGCCCAGGCGTTTCGCGCTCTCGTGTATGTCCGCGAGGGTTTCCCGGCGATCGTCTGTGCCGAGACGGTCATCGTACTTGGAGAGAACCTCGGATCCGCCCAGGATCACCGTGATCGGTGTCTTGAGTTCGTGTGACACCATACCCAGAAACTCATCCTTGACGGCATTGGCGTCACGCAACTCCTCGGCCAACATAGCCAGCTGCTCGTTCGCCATTTCGAGACCTTCGCGGATCTGGCGTTCGCCGCGGTTGAGGCGCGCCAGGCCCAAGGCTGCCGCCGTCAGGTTCGCGAGGGCCGTGCTGATGCGCATCTCGCCTTCGGCGAATATGTGCGTACTGCGATAGTAGAACGTGAGCGTGCCGGTGTTCTCGCCGCCGACGGCGAGGGGCAGGACGAAGACCGACTTGATGCCCTCGAGCTCATATCCTGCGCGCCGTTCTTCGAGAATCGGTGCGGCCGCGACATCCTCGATCATCAGTGGCGCGGTGAGGCTGGGCGTGAGATCGGTCAGGGGGATCGTCGAGCCGATCGAGAGGTAGCGATCCGAGAGTCCCTCCGACGCCAGGATGCTCCACTGGTCTCGGCTGTCGTTGATACTCCACAACGCGTAGCCGTCAGCGACGATGAATCGCATGGCCATGCGGAGGATGCGCGGCACGATGTCCGCGAGCTCGAGCGAATCAACCAGGCCGGTGGACGCTTCGACAAGGAGTGTCAGCTGCTGTTCAGCGAAACGGTGCTGCTCAACCGCCGAGTCCTTCACCGCTATCGCTTCGCGAAGCTGCCTTTCGACCGCCTTCCGTTCATCGATGTCGGTCGCGACGAGGAGCCAGCGGCTCCGGGAACCGAGTGGCACGGCGCGAACGAGGTGCCAGCGGAAGACGCCGTCGTGGCGCCGGACGCGCACTTCAGCGGTGGCGGTCTTCCCGCTAGCCGTCGTCGCCCTCCACGTCTCGGCAATGGCGACGAGATCTTCCTGGAACAGGAGGCCCTGGGCGGCCCAGTCGGTCGCTTCGGCCTCGGTCAGGCCGGTGTAGTCGTAGAACGCCCGGTTCCGGAAATGCTTGTCGCCATCGAGATCGACGAGCGCGACCAGCGCTGGCATCGCGTCGCTGAGCTCGCGGTATTGCTGCTCGCTGCTGGCGAGGGCGTCTTCGACGCGCTTGGAGTCCTCGATGTCGACCGCAGCGGCAAGCCACGTCGTGATCGCGCCTGAGGGTTCGCGTAACGGTTCTGCGGTGACGAGATGCCGGCGGTGCGACCCGTCGCTACATCGAATTCGCTGTTCGAACTGGGTTCGGGCCCCTGCTGCAAAGGCGTTGTTCCAGTGCGCCCGGCTCTCTTCGCGATCATCGGGGTGGATGATTCGGGACCAGCCGCCCTGGCGCAGTTGGTTGAGCGTCTCGCCGGTGTACTCCGTCGTCCGGCGGTTTGAGTAGACGATGTCGCCCTCGGGAGTGAGTTGCGTCATGAGCGCCGGCACTGCGTCCGTCAGGACCCGCCAGCGCTCCTCGTTCGACAACACGGTTCGGAGTAGCACCGCACGCTCATCGAGCAGCGTGTCGCGCGCGCCGTTCAGGTCGGCGGAACGGTGTTGTACGCGGCGAAGCCACTCGACGGCGGAGACGGCCGCGGCGCTGACCGCCATCGTGGACGCCAGCGCGACGAGTTCGCCGCTGCCGGACGGACCGGCATCACCTGGCGCTAATGGCGAGAACTCAAGGACGAGAAGTGCCGCGAGCGCGGCGGCAATTCCCGCGCGGACGCCGCGATACCACGCGGCGTGGGCGACAATCGGAATGAGGAGTACATATGCGACGTCGCCCGTCGCGCTGTGCAGCAGCCAAATCGCACCATACACGGCCACCGCTGCCAGCGTCGTGACGGCGAGCAAGCGCCTTGCGTCCATGGTGGCCGAGATTGCGCGACGCGCGTCCGACACGCCACTCGGCGTTCTGAGTCCTTCGACGCGATCGCCCGCGTCCATGATGGTAGCTCGACGCGATCCAATCGACATGATGATCTCACGGGCGAACGCGGCATAGACGCTCGGCGCAGCGTATGCAATCGAGTCGCACGCGATCAAGGTGTATCCAGCGGCGCGGTATTGCATTTCCATAGCAATAGCCCCGGGCGGGACTGGCACGGGTTTGATAGGCGTTCCGTCGGCATCGGCGCGATGCCGATGGTATGATCACGAGGCAAAAACGGGTGTGTGCCTTGATCCGAGGCACGCGACAGTCGCCGCTCCGTGGGAGGATCCGATCATCGACGAGTCGACTACCATTTCGGGTGCGCGCGGGCCCACTGGCGCGCGGGGCGTCGACCGTGTCCTGTTGGACGCGCTGGGCGTCGCTACCTACACGACCGATGCGACCGGCATCATCACCGACTATAACGAGGCGGCCGCCGAGCTGTGGGGACGGCGCCCCGAGATCGGCAAAGAAGAGTGGTGCGGTTCCTGGCGCTTGTTCTGGCCTGACGGCACGGCCATGCGCCACGATGAATGTCCCATGGCGGTCACGCTGAAAGAGAATCGCCCGGTGCGCGGCGCCGAGGCCATCGCCGAGCGCCCGGACGGATCCCGCGTACGCTTCGTGCCGTATCCGACGCCGCTGCGTGATGGATCCGGGCATCTCACCGGCGCCGTCAACGTCCTGGTGGACATCACCGCGCGGAAGGACGCCGAAGCCGCCCTGATCGCCCAGCAAGCACACCTCAGCGAAGCGCTTGCGGCCAAGGACGAGTTTCTTGGAATGGTGAGCCACGAGCTGCGGACGCCCATCACGACGATTCTTGGAAACGCACAGGTGCTGATTCGCGGGTCGGACGTTGTTGCCGCGGACGATCGAGAATCGGCGATTCGCGACATCGCAGGGGAGTCCGAACGGCTACGAGTGATTGTGGACGACCTCCTTGTGCTCGCGAGGTCTGAGGGTCCGCGACTGGATGATGAACCACTAGCGTTGGGCCGGCTTGTGGCGCAGGTCGTTGGAGAGTTCGGCCGGAAGCACCCCGGACTGAGCATCGCCCTGGACATCGACTACGCGGTCGTCGCGAACGGGGACGCATTGCGCACATCGCACGTGCTGACGAACCTCTTGGCCAACGCATTTCGGTACAGCGCGGCAAATCCGTGCATCGAAGTCCGCGTGGTCGCGGATGAGGGTGACGTGCGCGTGCATGTGCAGGACCGCGGCACTGGCATCCTCGAGGAAGACTACAAGCGCGTGTTCGATGCGTTCTACCGTGCACCCTCGGCCGCTCGTACGACGTCTGGCGTGGGCGTCGGGCTAACCGTGTGCCGCCGACTCGTCGAGGCGATGGGCGGGTCGATGTGGGCGAGCGGGAGAGATGGCGGTGGCGCCGACGTTGGATTCTCTCTCCCTCGGACAACGGCCTCAGACCTCTAACTTCTCTCCTCGATGCGATCCGCGTACCTCCTGCGCGATGCGCCGCGATTCTACGCACGGGATCCCGTACGAGTTCTTGACGGCTCGCCAATGACGCGGATCTGATATCAACGCGCCCACTCCGATCACGCCGCGCGCCTACGCAGAGTGCGAGCATGCAGAGCGCAGGCCGTTGGCCTTGCGGGTGGCGCATCTCTGGAGGCTGTGATGACTGACGCACAAACGTGGGTAAACTTGCTAGGTCTGGCCGGCATTTTGGTCGTCGCCTATCTCGTAACGATGTGGGCCGTGATGGCCTTCTGGACGTACCGCGACATTACCGCCCGCAGCACGGATCAACTGGAGCGAATCTTTGGCGTGGCGCTCGTGGCGCTGTTCTCCGCCCCAGGATTCCTGTTGTATCTCGCACTCCGTCCGCCGGAGAAGATAGCTGACGTCCTGACGCGCCAAGTCGAGTCAGAGGCATTAATTCAGGACATCGCACAACAGGACGTGTGCCCCGGCTGTCGGCGGGCCCTACGCGAGGACTTTGTGCTGTGCCCGTATTGCCGTGTGGCCGTCCAGACGTCGTGCCAGGACTGCAGCCGAGTGGTGCGCCTATCCTGGGTGCTCTGCCCGTACTGCGGCGCGGACGGTGCTGCCACGCCGGCGCAACGCGCCGTCGGCAGTGCTGCATCTGGGGTGCGCGTTCCCCCGGCCACGTGGGAGGGTCTCGAGCCGGCGTCGGCATTCCCGGGATTCGCTTCGGCCAGCGCTCGTGGAGACGCTCTTTCTAACGCGCATTGATGCTGACGACCTTCCGTAACGTTACAGAGCCATCGCATTCGTACCTGCGACATGGCGAATTCGTTGCGGCGGGCGCTCGGCCACTCTTATAGTCAATCAGTCAACCACCCCACGCCCAACGACCCTGCCTGGGAGACTGATCGACTTTGCCTTACCGGCGCGTCGTATATTCGTGCGTCCTCGGTGTGCTGCTCCTCGCGATCCCGTCTGTTCACTCTGGGCTAGCAGCCTGGGAAGCACCTGGGCAAACCGCGGTGTCGTTCGTCGATGCGCCATCCGCTGAGCATGGCGCCGATGCGCCGAATGCACCGAGTCCCTCGATCCTCCGCGCCGCCGGGGCGCTGGGGACGGCCACACCGAGCGTTCCGGGCGTAGGGTTCTCGGCGACAGCGACGCCGGCGCCCGTGGCGGATCCACCTCAGGCGATCGCGACGCCCGCGCCCATGGCCACGGTGAGCGACGAACCGCCCGGAGAGGCGCCGCCGGAACCTACACCGCCGGCGCCTGCTGCCTCGGTACTGAGCACCAACCAAGTGGTCGTGTTCTACGGATATCCGGACCACCCGGGGCTCGGGGTTCTGGGTACGTACGAGCCTGCGGACGCGGCTCTGGCGGTTCGCTGGCAAGCCGCGGAGTACGACCGAATCAACGGAGACGACGGCGCGACGGCGATGCTCGACCTGGTGTATGCGCAGGCGCAGGCTGACCCGACGGAGAACGGACTCTACCTTCGATATCTCCCCGACGATGTCGTGCAGCGGTATCTGGCCGCCGCCCATAAGTTCGATGTTGAGCTCACCCTGGATCTACAAATCGGACGCGGCGACCCTCTCGACGAGGTCCGAAAGATCGAACGATACCTTCGTGACCCACGTGTCCACGTCGCGATCGATCCCGAGTACGCGGTCGGGCCGCAGGGCGTGCCGATCGAGACGCCCGGAACG
>JANPBN010000131.1:0-5116 GCA_031430415.1 Dehalococcoidia bacterium | reverse complement strand
CCACCGAAGAGCCAACCACGACGACGGTCAGCGCCCCGAACCCGAGCTGTAACGACTCCGCGCCGATCATGCCCGATACCAGCGCCGCGCCGCCCATCGTCAGCGACGTGCCCATATGACCCACCGACAGCACCGTGGCGCATACAGCCGTCTCGGTACGGTCATTGATGTAGCCGCCGATCGCCGGCAGCGCCAGCGCGACGCCGGCGAATGTCAGCGCCATGCCCGAGAACGCGACGACGCTGTCGACAAGCGTCAGCATCGCCAGTCCGGCGCCCGTCGCGACGACCGACGCCCAGAGCGTCGCCGCCAGCCCGAATCGGCGCGTCATGCGCCCACTGACGAGACCCCCGCCCATCCGCGCCAGTTGCACCGGAATCCCCAGCACGCCGAAGAGCGCCAACGGCACGTTGTGCGCCTGCAGAAACGGCTGCGAGAGAAGGAAGTACGCGGGAAACGCACCCGTCAGCGCGATCTGCAGGAAGATCATGCTGCGCACCGCCGGCTTCCGCCACGATTCACGGAGCCCCACCCGTAGCGTCTCCAGCACGCCAAGCTGCGCCGCAGCCGTCGTCGAAGCGTGGACCGGCGGCTCCTGCATCATCAGCAGGATCGGCACCGAGAGCGCGAACGGCGTCAGCGCAGCCAGTACTGCGATCTGCAGGTTCGCGTACTCCGCCAGCACGCCGCCAGCGACGCCGCCGGCCAGAGCCGACACCGTGCTCACCGACCAGAACATCGCGATGCGGTCGCTGTACTCGGACTCGCGGTCACCGGAGTTGAGCGCATCGTAGAGGTACGCCTCGTCGTTTCCGGAGCGGAACGCCAATCCTGTCGACCACAGCACGTACGACACGATCAGCAGCTCGAAGTTGCCGGCCAGCGCAAAGAGCAGCGTGCCCGCTACCTCGAACGCGTTCCCAAAGAGAAATGTCGCCTTCCTGCCAAAGCGATCCGCGATCGCGCCCGAAGGCACCTCCAACGCGAGCTTCACGCCCCAGAACAGCGCCTCCATGATGGCGACCTGCGACAACGTCAGGTGCCGAAAGTCCGTCAGGTACACCACCCAGACGGCAAGGAGCGGCGTGAAGTCGCGCGCGAAGCCAAACACGTAGAAGAGCCGCACGTTGCGCGGCAGATCGAAGCGCCGTTGCGCCTGCGCTGAGGGGGTCATGACCGGCAGTATATCTGCGCGCTACGCCGTCCCGGCCGGGATGTACGTCCGGTAAAAACCCGCCCGCCGAAACCCGATGCGCTCATACACCGGCTGCCCCATCGGCGATGCCTGCAACGTCGCGATCGTGCAGCCTGCGGAGGCCGCGACCGATGCCGCGTGCCGCGTGACCGCTTCGCCGAGGCCGCGACGCCGTTGCTCGTCGGATGTCGCGATGTAGTACAGACCACCGCACGCGCCATCGATCACCACCTGTGCCGACGCCGCGGCCACGCCATCGACATACGCCGTGAATGCGTGCCAGCCCTCGGCGCCGATCAGGCCCGGCCGCAACACCCACGCCAGATCCGCGGGCTCCCAGCCGAACGCCAACGCCACGATGCCGGCGTGCGCCGCAAGCATCGCCTCGTCCGTGACCTCTCGGATCTCAACGCCGTCCGAGACCTTGGACGCGCCAGCCGGCAACTCCAGTGCCATCGATGGAAGCCCACCATGCCGCTCCAGTCCCACGGCCGCGAACGCTGCGTCGTCCTCCGGCGCGACCCCCTCGAGAATGCGCACCCGGAACCGCCGCCCCTTGCCGATGAAGCGCTCGGCGCTCGCGGCTACTTCCGCCAGGCCGGACGCCGCGCGCCCGTCCGTCAACAGCACCTGGTTGAACGACCGCAGCGGTGCCGCGGCCCGCGCCATCAGCCCGCCGACGACCTGCTCGATGCCGCCGCCCTCCGCCGCGCGCGCCCAGACCGCCAGCGCCGCCCCGATGTTGCTCTCAGCCAGCCGTGCGCTACTCGAAGCGTCCACTACGCCCTCCAGTTCAGGGGTGACGTCCGGCATCATGGAGCATCCTCACCGTCATGGATAGAAGCAGCCGCTTACCAACGGCGCCTCGAATCGATTGCCCCTCCGAAATACACACTGCTATACTCGCGGCACTCTGACGACAGACCGGCCGAAGGGCAGGGCCAGCGGGTGGGTGGAGGTGGCAACGGTGGATCTCTCGGGTTTCCCCAAGTGCCAGAAATGCAAGGCCGGCGATCTCGTTCCGCTGTCTGACTTCGGCAGCCAGGGCGCAGCGATTCACTTCAAGGCCTGGGCCTGCACGAACCCTCCATGTGGGTTCAATATCAAGATTCGCAACGGCGACCTCTACATCGATGAACCGATCGCAAGCGGCGCGCAGCACAGCCCACGCGCTCGCTGATCAGCGCCTGACCACTGCTACCGCTTCCTCGGAAGCCGCTCATACCCGAACCGAACCCCGAGCCGGCGCCTGGCAAGCTTTTCGTGCCGCCACCGCCGTGGAGTACATGCCATGGATCTGATCAACGAATTCGAACGCGAACAGACCGCCCTCGGTCGCTGCTCCGGCGCCACCTCGGCTGCCGCCGCAGGCTCCCGTCCGTTCTCGCTCGCCGGTGACGTCGCACACTACGCCCGCGACCTGACCGTCGATGTGCGCCACATCAAGCTCGACATCCGCATCGACCCGAAGGCGAAGCGCATCGCCGGCACGGCCACGCACTACCTCAGTGCGATCAACGACGGCGTTCGCAGCATCACGCTCGATGCCGCCGAGATGCGCGTCGCCAGCGTCACCGTCGCCGGCAAGCCGGCGAAGTTCTCCTACGCGGACCCGCACCTTCGTATCGACTTCGGCCGCGCCCTCAAGCCCGGCGCCGAGGTCGATGTCGCCATCAAGTACGAAGCCGAGCCGAGGCGCGGACTCTACTTCACGGCGCCGGACAAGGATTACCCGAAGAAGCCCTTGCAGGCATGGACGCAGGGCCAGGACGAGGACTCTCGCCACTGGTACCCGTGCATCGACTTCCCGAACCACCGCCAGACGACCGAGATCATCATCACTGTCCCTGCGGGCATGATCAGCATCGGCAACGGCGAACTGCGCAGCGAGAGACCCGCGCGAGGCGGCGGCCGCACATACCACTGGTATATGGACACGCCGCACGTCACCTACCTGCTCAGCCAGATCGTCGGTGACTTCGCCGAGATCACGCACGATGTCGATGGTACGCCCGTCCAGTACTACGGCCCGCGAGGCCGCGAGGCCGATCTCGAGCGCACGCTAGGCGCGACGCCGGCGATGCTTCGCTTCTTCAACGACGTCACCGGCGTCAAGTATCCCTACGCCCGGTACGCGCAGACATTCGTGCCCGACTTCATCTTCGGCGGCATGGAGAACATCAGCGCGACGACGCTCACCGACACATCGCTCCTCGATCAGCGAGCCTGGCTCGATGCGGACAGCGATGGCCTGCTCGCGCATGAGTTCGCGCACCAGTGGTTCGGCGACCTGCTCACCTGCCGCGACTGGTCGCACGGCTGGCTCAACGAGGGGTTCGCGACCTACTTCGAGGCGCTCTTTACCGAACACCACAAGGGCCTCGACGAGTTCCGCTACGAACTCCACAACAACACCCAGATCTACATGAGCGAGGACACGGCGCGCTATCGCCGGCCCATCGTCCACAACGTTTACCACGAGCCGATCGACCTCTTCGACCGTCACCTGTACGAGAAGGGCTCGCTCGTCCTGCACATGATCCGCTCCGTTCTCGGTGACAAACAGTGGACGAAGGCGATCAAGTCCTACGTCGCGAAGCATCGCGGAAAAAACGTCACGACGACGGACCTCCAGCGCGCGATCGAGCTCTCCACCGGGCGCAACATCGACTGGCTGTTCGATGAGTACGTCTACGGCGGCGGTCATCCGTCGTTCCGCATCGGCTACGAGTGGGATGAGGACGCGAAGCGCGCGAAGCTCACGGTCAGCCAGACGCAGGACGAGAAGGACGCCGCGATCTTTCGCCTGCCGCTCACCGTCGACTTCACCGTCGATGGGAAACTCCACGCCTTCCCTGTCGAGATCGCGGAGAAGACGCACAACTTCTACTTCTCCCTGCCCGGCCGTCCGCAGATGGTGCGGTTCGACCCGGGCCACAACTTCCTCAAGACGGTCGAGTTCAAGCGCGGCAAGGATCTCCTCCTCTACCAACTCCAGCACGACGACGACGTCCGCGGCCGCATCGACGCCGCGAAGGAACTCTCGAAGCTCGGTACGCGCGAAGCGGTCGATGCGCTGAAGACCGCCGTGCTCAAGGACGCCTTCCACGGCGTGCAGAGCGAGGCCGCACGCGCTCTCGGCAGCATGAAGTCCGCGATCGCCCTCGACGCGCTGCTGGCATGCGTCGCGGTGAAGCACCCCAAGGCACGGCGCGGCGTCGTCAGCGCCCTCGGCCAGTTCCGCGACGAACGCGCCGCCGATGCACTCATCGCGATCCTGCGCAAGGGCGACCCGTCCTACTACGTCGAAGCCGTCGCCGCGCACGCGCTTGGCCAGACGCGCTCGCCGAAGGCGTTCGATGTGCTGGCCAACGTCGCGATGAAGAAGGAGTCGATGAACGACATCATCCGGTCGATGGCGCTCAGCGGCTTCACCGAGCTCAAGGACGAGCGCGCCTTGCCGATCGCCCTCGAGTGGACGAAGCGCGGCCGCTCCAACCCCGTGCGCGGCGCCGCGACGATGGCCCTCGGCAAACTCGGCCTGCTCAGCGACAAGGCAAAGGACACCGCCTACGACCGGCTCACGGAACTGCTGCCCGATGAATGGCTGCGCGTCCGCCTGAACGCCATCGCCGGACTCAGCGAGCTCAAGGAGCAGAAGGCGGTCGGCGAGCTTTCGCGCGCCGTCGAGCGCGACCTCGATGGCCGCGTCATCCGCTACGCGCGTGAGGCGATCCAGCGTCTCCGCCAGGGCGCCGACAAGGGCGAGGAAGTGCGAAAGCTGCGCGAAGATCTCGACAAGCTCAACGAGGACAACCGCGGCCTCAAGGATCGCCTCGACAAGCTCGAATCCGGCGTCACGAAGCCGAAATCCGCCGCGAAGAAGCCCGTGGCTAAGGCGAAGCGGAAGCCCGCTCGAGC
>JANPBN010000130.1:0-5581 GCA_031430415.1 Dehalococcoidia bacterium | reverse complement strand
AAGGTCGCGCACAACGAGCCGTAGGCCCGCGACGCGCTCGAGAAGCACGGATACGGCGCGGTCGCGGCGGACGCGCGGGGAGCGCGGTGCCGAGACCGGGAAGACCTCCGAAGGAGCGAACGTGGAGTGCGTCATGTGCCTACTTCTTCTTCAGGCCGTTTTCGGGCCTTGTGACCAGCGGGTAACAAAAAAACCCGTCCGTAAAGGGACGGGTTCGAGGCCCGCGGTGCCACCCTTCTTCCCGCCGCGAACGACGGGCTCTCGGAGCGCGATAACGGTCGCTACCCGGCCCCGGCTTGGCCTTGCGGCTTCACCGAAGCGGCTCCACGCTGAGTTCAGAACCTGCTCGCCACCGGACTTCCACCATCGCCGGTTCGCTAGAGGCTGCCTTGGCCCCTACTGCTGCGCTTCCACGCCAGTATTCGGGGGCGAGTATACCGCTGGCATAACGAACCTGTCAAACGTGGCGCCGAGCGATCCGCTGACACACGCCCAATCGCTGGTGCACAAGAAACGGCCACCCGTAGGCAGCCGTTCCCAGCGTTCCAAATTCGGCCCTCTAGTCGGCGGAGGGAAGCACCTTCGGCTGCATCAGCTCCATGGGAGCGCCGTTGTACTTCAGTTCGCAGGCGCCAGGCTTGATGCACAGCACCTCGACCGTGCCGTCGCCCGAGGCATAGCGTTTGCCGAGCGCCACATCGCCGCCGCTCCCGCCCGCCGCCGGCGGTCCGTCTTCCTTGATGTTCAGGGGCGTGTCGCCGTCCTGCAGCGCGCCATCGCCACCCTTCGTCACGATCAACTCGGCGCCGCTCGCCGCGATGTAGCGCTTCCCAACCTGAGCCATTCGATGAACCTCCCGCTACGTCGCTGTTGCCGGATACAGCGGAACGCATCCTCAGTTGGACGCGCTCGGCCGGATGATGAGTCTAGGTTCCGCCCTATCGGCGCGTCAAGTGTGCTTGGCGCGTCAAGTGTGCTTGGCGCGTCAAGGCGTCGCGGTCGCGGCGCCGTCGGCCGCAGCCTCGACCGCCGTGAGTACGCCCTCCATGTTCAGGTGGACGTCGCAGACGTAGTAGTACTGACCCGCCTCGAGCGGCCCGAAGTTCAGCGTTTCGGTCGCCGGCCCTGGCGTAATCTCGGTCGCCACCACATCATCGCCACCCGGATCCGCGCCCTCGGTGAAATGAATGTTGTGCGCCGTGCCAGTATCGCGGTTGTCGAGCGTGAGCGTCAGCGGCTGGCCCGCGATGGCGCTTAGCGTCGTCTTGTCCCACGCCGTGCCCTGCGCAATGATCGCCAGCGTCGTGCTCGGCGGCTCGGCCGCTCCCGGCGTCGGCACAGGCGCCGGCAGGTTCTGGCCGCAGGCGGCCTGCGTCACCGGCGCCGGATCCGGCGGCACCGGCGGCTTGAGCACGTGCGAGTCCGCGGCGTGCTCGGCCGCATCTGTCGTGCCAATGCCGCGCTCGACGGTCACGGTGCCGATCGTGACGCCATTATCGACCTTCTCGGCGTCGGTTACCACCATGATCTCGTCGTCGATCTGCAGCCGTGCGCCTTTGTTGGCCGCCTTCACCGGCGTTACCTGGAACGTCGTGTCGCCTTCGCCGATCGCGGCGACAAGGCGGATGTTGTCCGCCGTGTCAGGTGAATGGTGATCGAACTCGAGAAAGCCCTCGACGCCATACTCGCCGGCACGTTCCCACTCTGTACCCTCGACGATGAAGGTCGCGAGTTGCTTGATCTGCTCTTCGTTGAGGGGGCCACCCTGCGACTGCGCCCAGGTCGGCATCGCCTTCCCGACGCGGCCGCACGTGATCGTGTCGAAGACAAGCTTGTACTGCTGGTTCTTGCTCGTCTTATCGACCGGCTCGCCTTCGGCCGGACGACCCTGCAGGTCGGGGCGGTTCAACGCGGGCGCGGCACGCAGCCGGTTGGACGCGCCGCCACCCTCACCTTCATTGCCATGGCAAACCCGGCAATTCTGGCTGAAGAGCCATGCTCCCCGGTCGATCGTTGCTTCGAGTTGCTTGTCCTTGGCGGACGAGGCGCGCTCCGGATCCCAGATCGTGTACGCACCCGTCGCGAATACCGCGAGGAACACGACGAGCACCATAATGTTGATCTGTTTGTTCGTGTTCATGGTTTATCCGGGCAACACGCCGCGCGCTCCGTTGCTGGTGGTGCCAGCGGTCCGCTTGCCAGTATTCACGGTGATCTTGCCGTCAGTGATCGTGACAAGGAAGGTGTCCATCGACCGCGGCGCCGGTCCAAACACATACACGCCCGCCGCGCTATACGTCGAACCGTGACAGGGACACAGGAACCAGCCCGTGTAGGATTCGCCGCTGCGTTCGTCCTCCCGCGTCACGTCTTCACGCCACGGCACCGAACAACCCAGGTGTGGGCACTTCTGGTAGAGCGCCAGGATGGCCCCCTCCTGACCGTTGTTGCGGCGCGCGGTCTCGGCGTCCATCATGACGAGCCAGGTCTTCGCATCGACGATCTTTACAGGCTTGCCCGGAACGAGCGAGTCCACCGTGCCCACCACGATCTCCCGCTCGAACGGGATGATGCCGCGTGGGTACAGCATGTCGACAATCGTGTAGCCGATGCCGGCTAGCATCAGACCCAACGCGCTCCAAAAGCCGACGATGACGACGCCGCGGCGCGAGACCTTCGGTAGTATCGGCGGCGCCACGGGCCGCGGTTGCGCGATCACGACCGCGTGTCCGCCGCTCGCCGACATCGCTGCCCCGCTGCCTATCACGACCGTCTTTTCAGACGCTGCTTCCTTGGTCTCGTCAGCCATATAGTCCGGTTCCACTCGACGTCATGCGTGGATCAATGAGCACGTAAGGCGGGTTCTCATCTTGCGGAAGATACCGCTGGATGGCGGGATCCTTCTCGAGGTTCGGCACCTTCCAGAACGGCACCAGCAACTGTTGTTTGCCACGGAACGCTACACCGATGATCGTCAGGCCCACATAGACTAGGATGAAGCCCGTGAAAAGCGCGATCATCCCGTCGCGAACCGTCCGAGCCCACCCGAGCTTCACGAGGATCAGGATCATCAGCGCCGGCAGTCCCAGCATCGCGATGATCGGGATCACGTACGCGGCTGTGATGTCCGGAATGTCAAGATGTCCGTCGTACGGGTACATGATGCGCGCCCAGCCGGGCAGCCAGCTCTTGGCCGGGTCGCTCCAATGGAACAGCCACGTGCCATTGAGCGGCACCGGCACCTCGCGAAAGTCCTGCGGCCAGTCGAGGTGCCCATCGGTACCGCTCCCGGGCTGGAAGGGAACAGGCATGCTCCAGTTCCAGTTGTCACGGATGGCAACGCGCTTCTTGACGAAGATCAACTCCCAGATGACACGAAGGAAGTTGCCGAACTGACCCCAATCGTCGAAGAACATCCCGCGATCGCCCGGCCATGTGAGCCGATCCTCGTACGTGCCACCCCAGAGGTAGGGCAGCCGTTCGTAGATACGGACGAACGCGCCATCATCCCAGAGAACCAGCAGCGGCAAAATGATTGATGAGTAGACGAGTGAAAAGACGGTGATGCGCACGGCGTTAGCCGTCGCGAACCAGCTGCCCTGGCCCTCGGTGTCGCGATCGATGTACGGGATCGCCATGAGCCCGACGAGCAAGACCGTCGGCACGATCACGCCGGCAAGGCCCGGATCCATGTGCAGCAGGAGCTCCTGCAGGTTCATGAAGTACCACGGCGCCTTCGACGGGTTCGGAGTGATGTCGGCGTTCGCCCGGTTAAGCAGCGGCGCGTTCATATACGTCGATAGCGCGACGAACGTGATCGTGAAGATCATTGCGCAAATGAACTCGATAAAGACGAGATCAGGCCAAACCAGAAGCTCCTGGTCGCGATCTCGCTTCTGCCGGACGGTCTCGCGAGCGCCCGCGGCCGGTGTTGCTACCGCCATGGAACCCTCCCCTACAACGGGCGCGCAAGGCCGCCGTCACGGCGGATGCGCCAGAAGTGCACCGACATGAAGATGGCTGCGAGCAGCGGCAACGCGATGACGTGCAACGTGTAGAAGCGAATCAGCGTGTTCGGGCCGACTTCGAAGCCGCCCTTCAGGACGAAGTCGACGTCGCTGCCCAGGATCGGCGCCGCGCCACCAATGTTCGTGCCGACCGTGATCGCCCATAGCGCCAGTTGGTCCCACGGCAGCAGATATCCCGTGAACGACAGCAGCAACGTGAGCACCAGCAGGATTACTCCGACGACCCAGTTGAACTCGCGCGGCGGCTTGTAGGCGCCCATGTAGAAGACCCGCATCATGTGGAGCAGGACGGTCAGCACCATGCCGTGCGCCATCCACCGATGCAGGTTCCGGATCAGCATGCCGAAGCGCACGTTCGTCTCCAGCGCGGCGATGTCCGTATACGCCCGGTCGACCGCCGGCACGTAGTAGAACATCAGCATCACACCGGTGACGGTCAGCCCCAGGAAGAAGAAGAAGCTGAGGCCGCCCAGGCAGTAGGTGTGTGTGATCTTGACGTGGGTCTTGTGAATGCGCGTCGGGTGGAGGTGCAGGAACACGCTCGTCGCGACGGCGAGCATCTGGTTGCGGGGGGTATTCGGGTATCCGGATCGGAAGATCGAGCGCCAGATGTAGTTATGGAAGAGCTTGTCGTAGACGAAGCCACCAAGCCCCGGCCCCTTCGGCTGCTCCGTTACCGACATCCAGATCCTCCCCTGCCTATCGGGACCACCAGGCGCCAAACGCCAGCATCAGTCCAAACGAGATGACCATCGTGATCAGCACGCCAAGGAGCTCTTCATAGTCCTTGAGCACGACACCCATTTCGAACAGCATGGGGATCAGCGGCATGGCAGCTCCCATAACAGGCCACCGGCGCGCGAATGTGCCCTCGCGCCGTTTGTGAATCCTGTATCAAGCGGGAATCTATCACCGGCCCCTACTAGTGTCAAGACGCGAGAGCCGCCCGGCGGACCGTCCGCCTGAGCCTGGGGAGGTCGACTCCGCTCGCTACTTCAGCAGCACTTCCAGAATGCGCCCCGTCTCGGCGGCCTCCCGCCCCGGCATCGGCACGAGCGGCAGGTCGACGCCCAGCACCCGGCGCTCCGCCAGCTCTTCCCGGCACCGTTCCGCCGGCCCGACCACAGCCGTCTGGTCGAGCATCCGGTCGGAGACGCCGGCAGCCGCCGCGCGGGGATCCCGGGCGGCCCAGCCCGCCTTGATCTTCGCCACTTCTTCGTCGAAACCGTGCCGTTCCAGCATCTCGTAGTAGTACGTGCCCATCCTGCCTACATAGAACGCGATCGGCCCGCGCGCCTGCAGCCGAATCGAGGCCTCATCGCTCGCGTCCGTGATCTGCATCACGATCGCCGGCGCCACCGTCAGGTCGGCGCGTGACTTCCCTGCCTTCGATGCGCCTTCCATCAGCGTCACGACACCATCGCCAATCTTGTCCTTCGGCCAGTAGATCGGGATCCAGCCGTCGGCGACCTCGCCGGTTTGGACGATGCTCTTGGGCGTAATCGACGCGATGTATGTCGGGATGTGCTCGCGGAACGTCGGGAACTGCATCG
>JANPBN010000129.1:0-3171 GCA_031430415.1 Dehalococcoidia bacterium | reverse complement strand
GCGACGCGTCGCCGTCTGCCGCGAGTTGACGAAGCGCTACGAGGAGATCTGGCGCGGCTACGTGAGCGATGCCGTGGCGTACTTCGCCGAGCCACGCGGCGAGTTTACCCTCGTGATCGAGGGTGGGCTTCCAGAGACCGCCCCGGCATCGGCAAGCGACGTGGCATCCGCCATCGAATCGATGCGCGGCGACGGCACGCCCGCGCGAGCCGCGGTGGCGGCCCTCGTCGCCCGATTCAGCCTGCCGCGCCGCGAGGCCTACCGGCTCTGGCACGCGAAGGACGCCTGACCCGTCCTATCGCGCATTGAATGGTAGAATATCGGCGCTTTGAACCAGATTTCACCCAACGCCGCCGAACGGGCGCCTCGCAACATCCTCGTGGCGGTCGGCTGGCCATACGCGAACGGATCGCTGCACCTGGGCCACATAGCCGGCGCGTATCTACCCGCCGACATCTTTGCCCGCTACCACCGGATGATCGGCAACCGCGTGCTGATGGTCTCCGGCAGCGACCAGCACGGTACGCCGGTCACCGTCCGCGCAGAGAACGAAGCCAGGACGCCGCAAGAGGTCGTCGACGAGTTCCATCCTGAGTTCAAGCGGTATTGGAGCGAACTCGGCATCTCCTTCGACCTGTTTACGACGACCGGCACGAGGAACCACGAAGAGGTCGTCCACGACTTCTTCAACCGCTTGCTCAAGCAGGGCTACATATACAAGGCCGTCACCCAGCAGTTTTTCGATCCGGAGGCCGCCCGCTTCCTCCCGGATCGTTACGTCTACGGGACCTGCCCAAATTGCGGCAACGAAAACGCGCGCGGCGACCAGTGCGACAATTGCGGCCGCACGCTCGACCCCGAGCAACTCCTCCAGCCCAGAAGCCGCCTGACGGGCGCCACGCCTGAGATGCGCCCGACCGAGCACTTCTTCTTCAAGCTGACCGCGTTCCAGCAGCAACTCGCCGAGTGGCTGCGCAGCCGCGAGGGTTGGCGGAAGCACGTCCAGAACTACAGCATCGGCTGGGTCGAGGAGGGCCTGCAGGACCGCGCGATCACGCGCGACCTCGAGTGGGGCGTCAGTATTCCCGTCGAAGACCTCGGCCCCGGCAAGCGCATTTACGTCTGGTTCGAGGCATTCATCGGCTACGTCTCGGCCGCGAAGGAGTGGGCGGAGCAGATGGGCGAACCGGACGCTTGGAAGGCGTGGTGGGAAGACGCCGCCGCCGGCACCTACTACTTCATCGGCAAGGACAACATCTTCTATCACACGATCTTCTGGCCGGCCGTGCTCATGGCATACGGCGGCCTCAATCTGCCGACGAACGTGCCGGCGAACCAATACGTCACCTTCAAGGGCGAGAAGGCATCGAAGAGCGAGGGCGTCGGCGAGACCGTGCTGTCGTACCTGGCGCGCTATCAGCCGGACATGATTCGCTACGGACTGGCGGCGAACTTCCCGGAGTCGTCCGACACCGATCTGACGGAAGCAGAACTCGTCCGCCGCAACAACGACGAACTCGTCGCCACCTGGGGCAACCTCGTGAACCGCGTACTCGCGATGCTGCAGAAGAACTTCGCCGGCGTCGTGCCCACGCCCGGACCGCTCGGCGCCAGCGACGAGCGCATCCTCGACCGCGTCGGGACGGCGCTCGATGAGGTCGCCGCGCACATCGAGGCGGTGCGCCTCAAGGCGGCACTGGCGACCGCGATGTCCCTGGCGCAGGACGCCAACGCATATCTGAACGAAATGGAACCGTGGAAGACGGCGAAGACGGACCCGGAACGCACCGGGACGTCGCTCTATGTCGCGCTGTGTGTCATCAACGCGCTGAAAACGGCGCTGTATCCGTTCCTGCCGTTCTCAAGCCGCCAGATCCACGCGTTCATGGGCGCCGAGGGCACGATTGAAGCGTCCGGCTGGAACGCGACGAGGCCGGCTCCGGGGACGCAGCTGCAACCACCGGAGCCGCTGTTCAAGAAGATCGACGTTGCGGACGTGGATGGGGAGGCGCGCCTTTCGGCGTAGTGATGCGCCTGGTCGATACACACTGCCACATCCACGATGCGACCTTTGGCGATGACGCGGAGGCCGCGTTGGTGCGCGCCCGTGACGCAGGCGTCGCACTGATGCTCACGCTCGGTGAGAACGCCGCGAACAGCCGGGTCGCTCTTCGATTCGCGGAACGCCACGACGGCGTGCTCGCCGCAGTCGGCGTCCATCCGCATGATGCCGCCGCGGCCAGCGACCCAGGCCTCCGCGACATCGAGGCGATGGCGGAACATCCGCGCGTCGCCGCGATCGGCGAGATCGGACTCGACTACTACCGCAATCTTTCGCCTCGCCCGGATCAGCAGTCGGTTCTGCGCAGGTGTCTTGAGATCGCCGGACGCGTCTCGAAGCCGGTCGCCATCCACGCGCGCGATGCCCACGACGACATGCTGCGGATGCTGACGGCGTGGTCGCACGACATGGGCGGCCGCCTGCCCGATGGCCGGCCGCTCGGCGTCATGCACTACTTCAGCGGCGATGCAGCGCTCGCGCAGAGCTACATCGAACTCGGATTTCTCATCTCGGTGCACACGTCGGTGACGCACCCAAAGGCGCATCAACTCGCCGACGTGGCCCGCCAGACGCCGCTGGCCTCCCTCGTCCTGGAGACCGATAGCCCGTTTGGCGCGCCGCAACGGTATCGTGGGGCGCGCAACGAACCGGCGTACGTAGCCGAGGCGGCGGCGAAGGTGGCCGAACTCAAGGGCATCAGCGCCGACGAGGTCGCCGAAACTACGACACTGAACGCGCTACGACTGCTGACGCCGGCCGCCGTAGCGCGCGGAGGGAGCTAACGTGAAGGTCGCGTCGATCTACGGCCCGGTGCAGGAGGATCTCCGCCTCGTCGAGGAGACGCTGGACCGCGTGAAGCACGTCGAGAACTTCCCCGCGCTCTCGAAGATGCTTGGCCACGTCCTCGGCGCCGAGGGCAAGCGCCTGCGCCCCGCGATCGCGCTGCTCTCGGGGAAGTTCGGCACGTATCGCACCGAGCTGCACGTGCCGCTCGCCGCATCGATCGAACTGCTGCACACGGCCACGCTCGTCCACGACGATGTCATCGACGCGTCGCCATCACGACGAGGACGGCCGACGGCGAACGAACTCTTCAACAACTCCGCATC
>JANPBN010000128.1:0-1889 GCA_031430415.1 Dehalococcoidia bacterium | reverse complement strand
CTCGTCGTCGGGCTGGAGGAGCCTGACTGCTTGCGCATCCGCGAGCAGCCGACGCAGGCCGGCGCGCAGCTCAACTGCGTCCCGACGGGCACCCAGGCGATCATCCAGGAAGGCCCCATCGACGCGGACACGTACACGTGGTGGCGGGTCGCCGGTGAAGGCTTCAATGGATGGGCCGCCGGCACCTGGCTCCGCCTCGAAGACGCCATCGCCGACGCCCTCAACCCGAACGAGACGCCCGCCGATGCCGCCACAGCCACGCCCGCGTCGGACTAACACACCGCGAACTAGTTGCCGCTACGGCGACACGCGTACAGCGCACCCGCCACCCTCGGCCGCCGTCACGCACGAGCCAGCGTTGTCGATCGTGTTGCCGACGATGCCGACAGCCAGCGCGCTCATCCCGAGCGCCGCGACAACGGTGATGACGCGCAACGCCATCTCCGAATGGCGGCCGGCATGAACCGGCGGCGCCGCGTGCAGGCGATCCGCGATCAGCGCCACGACGAGGCCGTACGCCATCTGGACCGCCACAAACATCGCAAGGAACAGCAGCGGCGGCTCGAAGATCTGTAGATCGATCTCGCCGACCGCGATGGTACCCGGCCCGAACGCCATAGCAAACCCGAACGCCAGCCCACGTGCGACGCCGTCCCACGGCAACCACCGCCGAATCGCGATGTAGAGGACGCCGCCCATCGTGCCGGCGACGGTCATGAGCATGATCAGCGAAAACGTTCCGCCGAGCGTGATGTCACCGGCGATCGCGCCGAAGTCCGTTCGCACACCCCTGCTCGACTCGTCGACCAGAGCGACAATGCGCATCGCGGCACGCCCACCGCCACCAGCGACGACTGCACCCGAGACTGCGCCCGCAATCACACCAGCCCGAACCGCCGCCGTGTACCTCCAGGCCCGGGAGACCCTGCCAGCATTCTGCGGCGATGGAGTAGTCACGTAGTCCCTCCCATGGGGTTGCCCGGTTCGGCGAAGTCTACCAACGACACGCCAGCAGACCGCTACGCGCCAACCAACACCTCGCCGCCCTTCATCACCACATCGATACGCTCCCCATCACCTTCGAGCACCGATATGTCGGCAAGCGGATCGCCATCGACCAGCAGCATGTCGGCCGTCGCGCCCTTAGCGATCACGCCGAGGTTGCCGCTACGGCCCAGGATCTCCGCATTGACGACGGTCGCCGACCTCAGTATTTCTGTCGCCGGCAACGCCTGCGCGCGAATCACGAACTCCTTCGACTGAAAGCGATGCGTCTCGCCAAGCAGGTCCGTGCCCCAGCCGATCTGCACGCCAGCACGACGCGCGATCTCCAGCGACGCCAAGCCCGCATCGAGCACGTCGTGCACCTTGCGCAGGCTCGCCTCCGGGAAGCGCAGCTCGCGGCCGTGCTCCGCGATCATCTGGTACGTCACGAGCGTCGGCACCAGATACGCGCCACGTCGCGCCATCAGATCGGCCGTCGCATCATCGATCAGGTTGCCGTGCTCGATCGTCCGCACGCCCGCCTCGATTGCGCGCGTGATAGCGGCCGGCGTGTATGCGTGCGCCATGACGTACGTGTGCCACGATGCTCCTTCGTCGACGGCGGCGCGCATCTCGTCCGGAGAGTACTGCAGGTTGCGGATCGGATCGGTGGGCGATGCCACGCCGCCCGATGCCATGATCTTGATCTGCGATGCGCCGCGTCGCAGTTTCTCGCGCGCCGCCTTGCGCACGGCATCGACGCCGTCCGCGACCAGCGCGATCCCGCTCGGGTGAATGTCGCCGACGTGCTCGTCCCGAAGATGGCCGCGTGGACGGAAATCGCCGTGGCCTCCGGTCTGGCTGAGCGCGTGCCCCGAGAAGAAGATGCGCGGGCCGCGTATCAG
>JANPBN010000127.1:0-1981 GCA_031430415.1 Dehalococcoidia bacterium | reverse complement strand
TACTACTGGCTAAGTCCATACTCTCGATCTGGAAGGCCGCCTGGGCCGCCGCGCCCTGCACGTTGGTTACGCGACCCGCTGCATCCTTGACCGGGTCGAGCAAGCACTGCCCGACATCGCCGACCTTGATCGACGGCTTGTCGCCCCACGTCATGTCGACCTTCACCGCCCGTGCGGGCAACCACTTCGCGATGACTGCGCCGAACAGCCCTTCGAGGTGCCCGCCCTTCCTTCCGCCGAAAATTCCTTCTAGCTCTCGGCGCTGGTCGGCACTGGCCCCGTCATCTACGTAGAGCCTTCCCGTGCCGTTGCCGCCGAAGAAGTTGCCCGGCCACTCCACCGCGAGTACGACTTTGGAGCCATTGAGACCGAGGCCATCGGACTCTCCCTCCTCCACGTCGAAGCAGAAGGCACCCGAGCACCACCCCTTGTCCGGCTCTCCTTCTGGTCCCAGCCAGCACGGGCATAACATGTTGCAGCTGCACAACTCGACGCTGCGACCCTTGACCTTCCAAGCCATGGCTGTCCTCCTCGGGAGTATTCTCTCGACGCGTTTGCGAACCGCGCTCGTACACGCATCTCCGGCTAGCGTGAGTAGGGGTCGATTATCTGCGGGTTCTACCGCGCTGTCAATGCTCGACAGGCGTCGTGACTTCCGCCCCTGATGGTGTTCCTAGCCTGCGCGCGCTGCTGGTGGCTACGATGGTGCTCGCTGCGTCACGACTTCGTCCGGAAAGCCGGTGCCGCCTTCGGTCCGAGGGAGACGAAGATGGGACACACCACATCGGCATGCCCCATCTTCCTGTCGCGAATGCCCGGGCGCTGCTAGCGCGCGGTACGACGTAGCGCGAGCCCCGCGCCGGCAGCGACGGTGCCCGCGAGTATCAGCCAGAACGCGGAGCCATTGACACCGGCGGCCGGCGCGCCGCTGGTGCCCGTCGCGGGCAGTGCGCCGGCAGCGACGTTGAAGGAGACGCTGCCTTGGACCACCGGGTCGCAAACGAGATGACTGACATCGCCGAGCACCACCCAGACCGTGTGGTTGCCAGCTGAGAGCGCGCCCAGATCCTGCGAGGTCGATGCGCTGTGAATGATCTTCGGGTTGCCGGTCGGCACGGGTTTGCCCGCCGAGACGACGGTGGAGGGATCGATGTCGACAAAGTAGTGAAGATGGTACGACGCGGAGTCGCCGGATGCCGCTGGCTTGAGGTTGACCGGTGGCGTCACGGCGACGGAGACGGTTGTCGATGCGGCGGCCGACGGTGCGGTCACCGAGATCGTTTCGCCGCTGGGACACGGCGCCTGGGAGGGGGCCGCCGACGCCGTCTGGGTAGCTCCCACCATAACGCTGGCGGCAAGGGTAACGGCGACTACGAGAGCGCTAACGCGAGCAATGATCATTGAACCTCCGTAAAGGATACTGATGCGTGCTTCGACGCTCAGAGAGTAGTCCAGGTGGCGCATGGGAACAAGGCGGTGCGGGCACCCACGCTCAGACACGCACGATCAAACAATCGGCATTCGCTCAGCAGGCGCCGAAACGCTGGGCGACCTGCGAGAGGTCGGTCGCGTTAATGTTGCCATCCTTGGTGATGTCGAAATCTGCGATGTAGTTCGGCCCCGTCCATGGCCCGAAGCTCTGAGCTACTTGAGAGAGGTCCACGGCATTGACGGTCGTGTCGGCGTTGATTGAGGCGACTTCCTTGCCATCGCTGCACGCGTCGCCATCCGTGTTCACGACGTTCGGATCGGTGTTGTAGTGGCAGATCTCGCGCGCGTCGGTGATGCCATCGCCGTCGGTGTCTGATGTTGGTCCGCATGCAGCCAGGAGGGGCTTGCTGCTGAGGTCGTTGGGGTTCGTTCCAAGCGCACACTCGGCTCCGTCGAGATAGTTGTCGCCATCGCTGTCGGCGTCCATTGGATCGGTCACAGCGCCGCCACAGCCGATACCGCCGGTCTCGTCGGCGTCCGTGCGGGCGTC
>JANPBN010000126.1:0-3352 GCA_031430415.1 Dehalococcoidia bacterium | reverse complement strand
ATCAGCCGCTCCACGAGCGCGTCCTGCCCGATGATGACGCGCCCGACTTGCGCCTTCACGGCATGGATGAACGCCGCCTGCGCCCGCACCCGTTCGTTGATCGCCGAGATGTCGATGGTCATCGTGGGCAGTGTATCCCTTGATTCGCGCCCAGACGGAGGATTATGCCGTCGAATCGTGGCTGGTCTCAGTCGGTGCCGAGGCGTTCGAGGGCTCGTTCAGCAAGCGCGATGAGGAAGTTGCGGTCCTCGGCCTGACGCGCCGGACTGAGGAACATTGCAAGCGAGAAACTCGAGGCGCGGCGGTGTCCCTCGATGTAAAGCGTGACGACCGAGCTTGCTGGTGCGATTCCCGAACGCATGTCGTACCTGAGTACTTCGGCAGTGAGACCATCAGCGACGCCGGTGAGGTCTACCGGCTCGAAGTCAGGATCGGAGAAGGTAGTGCCATTCGTATCGAGCTTCCCTTCTTCGATGGCCTGTGCGAAGCAGCGGTGACCCTGCTTCGCCCATTCGCTGTACGCCTGCGCGGAAGCCTCGTTTTGAAACACGACGACGCTGTGTGAAACAGACTTCCGCACCTCGGATTCAAAGTCTGCCTCGGCTCTGCCCGCGACAGCTGGCGGGTCGTCGCAGGCCGGGTCGGTGCCGTCTGCCTGCCTGAGCGTCCGCTTCTTCCACCCATCGGGAAAATCGTCCAACGTCAGCAGACTCGCCGTGGCTATCTCGCTAGGACTTTGGGTGGGCGTGGGCGTTACTGCCGGCTGCGACCCACTCGAGCAGCCAGCCAGCGCAAGGCTCATCACGACAACCAAAGCGCATCGAATGGTCATCGCGACAGTGTATCTGTAGACCCTCGATTGGCGATTGAGGCTGCACGGGCCGGCCTCGAGCAAGGATAGTCCGCCCGCCGGCACTGCAACCTACGAGTGCAGCCCCAACAACGGCGTCTCCGCCGCGACGCCGTCCGCGTACAGCGATGCGATCTCCGCGTCCGAAAGGCCGAGCAGGTCGCGAAAGACCCAGTCGTTGTGTTCGCCGAACATCGGCGGCGGCACGCGCACCTGCGCGGATGTGCGCGACATGTGCCACACCGGCCCGTCCATATCCCACGTGCCGGCATCGGCCTGCGTCACAGAGGTCCAGAAGCCGCGTGCGCGCAGATGCTCATTCGCCATCAGCGCCTGGATGCCAAGCACTGGCGCGGCGGAGACGCCCGCCGCCTGCAACTCGCGCGCCGCGTCGTCCTGCGTGCGCTTCGCCGTCCACGCGCCGACGATTGCGTCGAAGTCGTCGTTGTTCCTCCGCCGCGACACCACATCTGCGAATCGCGCATCGCGCACGAGATCGCGGCGACCGATGACGCCGCACAGCGCCGCGAAGTCCGCATCACTGCCGACCGATACCGCGACCCAGCGGTCCGGCCCCTCGCACGGATACACCCCCTGCGTCCGCGAGATGTGCCGGTTGCCGATCGGCGGCGGCTCCTCACCATCCATCTGGTAGCCGACCACGAACTCGCCGATGACGCCGGCCATCGCTTCCCACTGCGCCACCTCGACGTGCTGGCCCTCCCCCGTCGCGTCGCGATGACGCAGCGCCGCCAGTGCCGACGCCGCAGCGATCGCGCCGGCGTTCGGGTCGCCGTATGCGATGGGCGACTTGTGCGGACCCATGCCCGGATAGCCGGTGATCGAAGCCAGTCCCGACAGTTGCTCGACGTTCGTGCCGTACGCGACGTTGCCGGACTCCGGCCCCGTCTTCCCGTGGCTCGGCATCGAGACGAGGATGATGTCGCTCTTCGCCGTGCGGAGAGCGTCGTAGTCCATGCCGAGTTTGCCGATCACGTCTGCGCGATAGTTCTCGAAGACGAGATCGCACGTCGCCGCGAGCTGGAGCGCGAGTTCGCGGCCGCGTGGCGTCTGGAGATCGAGCGTGCAGGCGTACTTGTTCCGGTTGTTGTGATTGAAGTACGCCGACTTGTTCCACCATCGCTCGGTTGTGCCGCCCAGGAAATGCAGCGACCGCAGCATGTCCCAGCTGCGAGCCGACTCGATCTTGATCACCTCGGCGCCCATGTCCGCGAGCAAGCGCGTCGCCGCCGGCCCCGCCCACACCATCGTCAGGTCGAGGATGCGGATCCCATCGAGCGGCAGTCGCTGGCGTGTGTCCATCACCGCGCCTCGTCAGCGAGCGACGCTATCCGCCGATTCAGGAACGGAGAGAAGTGCCCGGCATAGCGCCGCTGGACGTCCGGACGCCGCCAGTCGGCGCCGGTGACGACGCCGCGGCATGCCTCCGCGCCGCAGTTGCACTCCATCGACCAGTCATCGACGCCCGTCAGCACGGCGTAGTCGATCGTGATCTCGTCGCCGGTCGCGATGCCCCGTAGCACTTCGGTTGTCAGTGCGTCGCGCATCCATGTGTTGGCGTCGCAGCTGTGGTTGCCGTACTCCGCATCGTTCGGGCTATCGAGCAGCACGTGGATGTGCTCGTCGATGGCCGCGCTGCTGTAGCGCGTGCCGTCGAGGGCGCGCAGTCCGTCGTCGTCGAGCAGGGTGCCGCCCAGAATGACGACGGTCTCGCCTGTAGCGATCGCTTCGCGCGCGAACAGGCCGCGGCCCTCGATCCCGGACGGGCGCACCTCGGCCTTCGGCGTGAGCCAGGTTGTCGTGCGCATCACACCACCCGCGCCGCACACAGCAGCGCGACATCGCGCGCCGTCAGGCCGAGCACTGCGACCAGCACCTCGGCCGTGTGCTCGCCGAGCAGTGGCGCGCGCCCCGCTAGCGGCGGCGACGCAGGCATCCGCGATGGCGGCCCGGGATACGCATACGTGCCGGCTTCGGGATGCGCAATCTCGCGAAAGAACTCGCGTGCGACGAGCTGCTCCGATGCCAGCAGGTCCCGCATTCCGTTCACCGGTGCGATCGGCGCCCGGTGCTTCCGCGCGCGCAGGGCTGCCTCGGCTTTCGTCGTACTCGTCGTCCACAGGAAGAACTCGGCCGAGAGCGCATCGTCGTTCCGCAGACGCGCGCGATTGTCCGCGAAGCGTTCGTCCGCCGCCAGGTCGGGACGCTCCATCGCTTCGACAAGCTGCGGCCAGTTCTTCGGCATGGCGTGAATTCCGATGTAGCCATCGGCCGCCGGATACAGGCCGACCGTCGCCGACGAAATGTTGCCGCGTCGCGTCGTCAGCGCCTCGGACTTCCGGTACGCGTAATCCGGCAGGTAGATCTCGAGGATCGACGCCATGACCTCGACGCCAGCGATCTCGGCGACCTGTCCCGCGCTCGTTGCGGCGGCCTGTCCCGCGCCCGTTGCGGTGACCTGCCCCTCGCCCGTCGCGGCGG
>JANPBN010000125.1:0-7344 GCA_031430415.1 Dehalococcoidia bacterium | reverse complement strand
TACGGTTCGCGGTTGAGGACTATGTCGCGGCCGGCGCGGTGATCTCGCATTTGGGCGCCGATCGCTCGGCAGAGGCACGCGCGGCCGAGGGGGCATACGGCGGCGTCAAGGACGGGCTTCTCGAACTGCTGCTGGACTGCGCGAGTGGGCGCGAGCTGAGCGCCCGTGGCTACGAAGACGACGTGCGGTTCTGTGCGCGGCTCGATGTGTACGACTGCGTCCCGGAGTTGCGGGACGAGCGGTTCGCGGCGTTCGGGGCGACGGGGTTGTTAGCCGGACTAGCCCGGTGAAACGGAGATGGGCACAGCACGCTGTGCCCCTACGACGCGGGTTTGGCACAGCACGGGGATCGAGGCCAGTGGCTGCACCGGGGAGAAACGGCGAGCGCCCGCGGAGCCACGGTCGAGGCGAGCCTCGACGCTACAGATGGGGGCAAGCGGCGTGCTCATCCGGGCACAGCACGCTGTGCCGCTACTACGGGGCCGACGCACACGACTGCGCCAGGAAGGAACGGCGAGCGCCCGCGGAAGACGGTCGAGGCGAGCCTCGACGCTACAGGTGGGGGCAAGCGACGTGCTCATCCGGGCACAGCGCGCTGTGCCGCTACGACGGTCGAGGAACCGGGCACAGCGCGCTGTGCCGCTATGGGAGCCGACGCCACATGCTAGGGCTTGGGGCGGAGGCGGAGGATGCGGCGGAGGAGGGCGTTGCGGACGGCGACCCAGGCGGTCTCGAGGCGCTCGGCCTCGTCTTCGTCGACGGACTTCTGGCCGAACTGCACGCGCTCGTATGCCGACGCGATCGAACGAGCACCGCCGGTCCCGGGCACCGCAGCGCTCAGTCGCGCGGCGAACTCGCGCGGCGTCTCCTGCGGCCGGGCGCCGGCCTTGCCAAGGCGCGCGAGGCGTTGCGTCTTCTCCCACATCTGCGCCGGACGGGAGAGGCCGCCCATACCGAACTCCCACGCGAGTCTGCCGCCACCGGCCAGCGCGAGTCCGACGCCGCCAATCGCGGCGAGCGTGATGATCGCGGGCCAGGCGCTGGCGCCATCGCCACTCCCCACCGGCGCCGCGGGCTCGGTGCTGGGGCGCGGGGAGATGCCGAGGTCCGGCTCGTCGGGGCGGATGTTGGGGTCGCCGCCGGTGTCTGTGGCGGGAGGCGCATTGGGCGCCGTGCCCGGCCGGAGAATCAGCGGCTGTGATGGCGTCGGGCTGAACTCCACCCAGCCAACACCGGGGAAGTACACCTCGGGCCACGCGAAGGCCTGCTTTTCGGTGAGCGCGTAGCCGTTGCTGTCGCCCTGCCGCTGCAATGGATCGACGACGTAGCCCGATGCGACGCGCGCCGGCACGCCCTGCGTCCGCAGCATCACGGCCATGGCCGAGGCGTGGTAGTCGAAGTAACCGCGCTGCAGATCGAAGAGGAAGTAGTCGACGGTGTCGCGGCCCGATGGCGTCGACGGCACCTTGAAGTCGTTCGGGAACGTGCGCAGGTAGCGCTCGATCGCCGCCGCCTGGTCGAACGGCGTGTCGGCGTTCCGCGTCACTTCCGCGGCCTTGTCGCCGACGCGATCGGGCAATGACGACGGCAGACCGAGATAGCGGTCGGTGACCCATGCGGGATAGTCGTCGCCGGCGGCCTGGAGCTGCTGGATGCTCGCCGTGACGACGCTGCCCGTACTGCTGTAGGTGTCGCCGTCGCGCAGGCGTCGCGCCGGCTCGAGGCTGGCGACGTCCGCCGGATCGTCGCCGAGGCTGGCCCTGCTGCCGCGGCTCGCCTCGACGGGCTGCCCGAGGCTGAACAGCTGCTGATCGTCGTTGCCCTTCACCGTCACGTTGATGGTGACGTCCTTCCGCGCTCCTTCAGCCACAGGATCGGCGGGTTCGATGCGCTCGCCCGGGGTCAGCCGCGCCTGCCCTTCGACGTTGAGGTTCCATCCGGCCGATGTGTATTGATCGAAGGACTGGGCGCGCAAGAAGCGCGCCATCTCGGGCGTGATCTCGACATTCAGATCGACCGCTTGCTGGTCCGACAGGCTGATCTTTCCCTGGAGCGCCAGCGCACCTTCGAGGTTGTGGACATCGATCGGCTTCTTCGCGTTCACGGAGACGAACACGCGACCCAGGGGCGCCGCACGTTCCGTGAGCGGCGCGGTGAAGTTGCTCCAGCGCTCGTTGGCGCTGTTGGAGCGCTCAGCGAGCGGCACGATCCAGACAGCGATGAGCAAGACGACCGTCATCCAGAACGTCGCGTTGAGCACGGACAGACTGAGGAACTCCGGGTACGCGACGTCGCCGCGACGCCATTCCTCCTCTTTGTGGGAGAGATGCACGCGCATCAGCAGCATCACGGCACCGAAGATGTAGACGACGAAGGCATAGCTGAACTGCCCCGGAATGAAGCTGATGTTCCACATCAGCGCGGTGCCGCCGGGTACCAGACCGAGCCACGGGTTCCGCCAGCGGAAGATGGCCCACGCCGAGATGTAGGATCCCAGCCACAACAGCACAAGCGTCACGACGATGAATGGCAACGGATCGGTGCTAATGCCATTCTGCGTCAGCGCAGACCACCATGCGTACATCCGGTCGAGGATGGCGTCGGTGCGGGCGATTGGCGTCGCGCCCGGGACGATGAGCAGCAGCTGGCCGTAGATCAGCGCTCCACCGGTGAGGAGCGCGATCAGATGCAGCAGCATCGCGGGTAGACGGACCTTCGACAGCGCGTAACCGGCGATCAGCGCCGCGAAGCCGAGGGGATACAGCGACGGCATCTCATCGACCCAATGCGCGCTGTCGACGGAGTGGACGACGCTCATGAAGACGATGGCGACGATGGCGAACGTCAGCCAGTCTTCCCACGGCAGCGGCGACTTTGCGCCCTCGTCGTCAGGCGCGTAATCGCGCCGCTGGAAGATTTCGTCCCAGTTGGCTTCGCGCATCGCCATCAGATCCAGCCCTCGCGACCGTCGGCAGTGGCGGGCCGGGCGAACTGCCCCTCGGCCTCGGCGCCGAGGGCAGCTTGCAGATCATCGTCGCGCTTGACGATGTAGGTGTAGACGTCGTTAGACGCGAGCGTCGCGAAGACGCCGAGGGAACTCTCGGCGGATCCGAAGGTGCTCGGCTCGAGCAGGATGGCGGCGACCTTCACGCCGCGGTGCTGTAATGCTCCGAGTCCAGCCACCCAGCGCTCATCGACGGAGGGCGTGATGACGACGACCGTCGTGTGGCGTCCGAAGCGCCGCGCCTCGTTCGCGAGGAGGTTCCCGAGCGGCACATCGCCCGAGGCCTGCGCCATCGCAAGTGACTCAAGAATGCGCGTGTACTGCTGCACGCCGCGGTCAGCGTCCTGCACATCGAACCCGCGACCGAAGGCCATGAAGCCGACGCTGCGGTTCGCCGTCAGGAAGTACCGCGCGACCGAAGCGGCGATACGCACGCCGTACTCTTCCGTCGCGTCGTCGCCCTGGCCGAGATGGACATCGCGATCGAGGTCCAGGATCACCCAGATGTCACTCGCGGGATCCAGCTCGAAGATCTTCACCATGAGCTCGCCGGTGCGGGCGCTGCTCGGCCAATGGATGCGGTTGAAGCTGTCGCCGAACTCATACGGCCGCACGCCCGAAGCGTTGGGCGTCACGTAGTGCGTGCGGCGGCGGAAGCGTCCCTCGCCCGGAAGATTCGCGGCGGGGACGGAGAAGTTTGGCAGCTCGGCGGCGCGTGGGTACACGAGCACGTTCTGCGCGCGCCCGTACGTGCGCGTGTGGCGGAACAGCCCGAACGGATCGCCCGTCGTCACACGCACGGGACCGACCGAGTAGAGGCCGCGCCGGCCGATCACGGAGCGCACCCGCCACGTCTTCGTCGACTTGGGCGCGATGGTAACGACGCGGCGGGCGTTGTGTCCGGGCATCTCGCTGGGGTCATCGACTTCGAGCCAGATCTTGGCGAGCCAGCTCGTGTTGCGCACGGTCACGCGTTCCTCGAACTGCGCGCCCTCCTGCAACCGGTCGACGTGGCGGTCGGGCGTCACCTCGATGCCGGACAGGTTCATGCGCGACCAGATGTACGCGATCGGCACGCCGATCATCGCGATGTAGGCGAGGCGCCAGGTCAACCAGAAGCCCGTGGACAGCGCGATGATGATGCACGCGAACCAGAGGATCACGACACCGCTGAGGGTGCGATTCTCGATGAAGATGCGACGGTACATCCGGCGCATGGGTTACCTCGGCGCCGTCTGGCCTGCGTTAGGCGCCGGAACGCCGCCGCGCGCGCGCGCTCCCGGCACGGGGATGCGGTCGAGGCACTGTTCGACGACTTCCTTTGCCGTCACGTTCTTCACGCGCGACGAGGGGCTGATGATGATGCGGTGCCCCAGCGTCGGATACGCCAGTTCCTTCACGTCGTCCGGCACGACGAAGTCGCGGCCATCGAGCAACGCCCGTGCCTGGCATGTGCGGTACAGGGCGAGCGAGCCGCGCGGCGAAGCGCCGAGGTACACCGAGCCGTGCTTCCGCGTCGCATCGACGATGCTGACGATGTACTGCTTGATCAGCGGATCGACGTAGATGTCCTTGACCGCGCGCTGCATCGAGAGGATCTCATCGGGGCCGGTGACGCGGGCGAGCGATTCGATCGGGTGCTGGCGCTGCTGTCCCTCAAGGATGAGGATCTCGTCGGTCATCGACGGATAGCCCAGGTGGATGCGGATCAGGAAGCGGTCGAGTTGCGCCTCGGGCAGCGGGAACGTGCCTTCGTATTCGATCGGGTTCTGCGTCGCGAGCACCATGAAGGGCTCGGGCATCTTGTGCGTGACGCCGTCGACGGTGACCTGGCGCTCTTCCATCGACTCGAGCAGCGCGGACTGGGTCTTCGGCGTCGCGCGGTTGATCTCGTCGGCGAGCACGACCTGGGCGATGATCGGGCCGGGGCGAAACTCGAAGTCGCCGGTCTTCTGGCTGTAGATCGAGACGCCGCTGACATCGGACGGCAGCAGGTCGGGCGTGAACTGGATGCGGCGAAAGTTGCAGCCGGCCGAGATGGCGATGCTGCGGGCGAGGATCGTCTTGCCGGTGCCGGGGACATCCTCGATGAGGACGTGGCCCTGGCAGAGCAGCGCGATGAGCGCCATCCGGACCTCGGCCTCTTTGCCGATGATGACCTGCTCGACGTTGTGGATCATCCGTTCGGCGATGATCTTCGGGTCTTCCATGGTTCCTCCGTGTGGAGAGAATGCGACGGTCCCGTCGGCGACCGTTCCCGTCGGCGAACGTTCCCGTCGGGGCGCTCACGTTACCTACGGATGTGAGATGCGGAAGGTTCTCCGATTATAGCAGCGCCGGGGAGCGCCCGATCCTGCCGCATGACCCGCGCGAACCTGACGCGCAGGCTACGACGCTAGTGATCACAACGTCGCAACACCCGTTGCGGTTCCATGCAGGTTGGGCCGTGGGAGGTCGGAAGTCGGAGGTCGGGGGTAGCACGCTATCCTGCGCGCTATGAACGATGATACGACGGTGGGCGCGGACGGTGGCTGGAACGACTCGGCGGCGGCGTACATGGCGTACCAGGATGCTGGCGACGTTGCCCGCACGCTGCTGCTCGATCCGGTGATGCTACGCCTGTGCGGCGATGTCGCCGGTCGCCGCGTCCTCGACCTCGGCTGCGGCGAGGGGCGCTTCTCGCGCATGCTCGCGGAGCGGGGCGCGCGCTGCGCCGGCGTTGACCCGACGGCGTCGCTGCTGCGCACGGCGAACGAGCGCGGCAGCATCGATGCCGTACGCGCGGTCGCCGAGCACGTGCCCTTCGCTGGTGCCGCGTTCGATCTCGTCGTGAGCTACATCACGCTCGTCGACATCCCGGGCTATCGCGAGGCGATCGGCGAGATGGCGCGCGTGTTGCGGCCCGGCGGCGCGATCGTCGTGGCGAATCTCGGGTTCGCGACGGCGTCGTACGGATGGCAGCGCGACGAGCAGGGGCGCCGGCTGTTCATGAAGGTCGACCGCTACGCGGAGGAGTTCCCGCAGGTATTCGAGTGGGCGGACATCAAGATCCGCAACTACCATCGCCCGCTGAGTGCGTACATGGACGCTTACCTCGACGCCGGGCTCCGCCTGGCCGCCTTCGAGGAGCCATTGCCCGCGGACACGTCGCTACGCGACCAAGAGGCGTTCGAGAACTGGTTCCGCGTGCCGATCTTCAACGTGATGCGATGGGTGTTGGGGTAGGGCTGGTCGACTGTCGGACATCGGAGGTCGGGGGACCTAACCCCCGGCCCCTTCCCTGACCAGCACGCTTCGCGGGGGCAGCGAGGGAAGGGGAGAATAGGCGAGGTCGAAACTCGCGGCGCCTACACGCCGGTGGCGATGATGCGCTGGGCGTGCTGGATGTGGTCTTCGTCGTGAATGCGCTGGAAGACGGCCCACTGAACGCAGTTGAGCGGCCCGAAGAACGGGTGATCGTACGTCAGCTCCATGTTCGGCTCGGCGGGCATCGAGCGGATGGCATCGAGCATCGCGGCGTTTGAGGCGCGAAGTTCGTCGATGATGGCGGAGTAGGGCGCGTCGTCCTCGGGGCGCATCATGCCGAGCGCACGACGATCGCCGGCGGGCAGCGCCTCACCGCTGGCGAGCACCGTGACGACGCGCGCGACGCTGGCCTCGGCTGCGACGACGTGACGCATCAGCTCGCGAAGGCACCACTCCGTCTCGCCCTCGGCCTTGACCTCGGGCCGACGAAGCGCATCGGCCTCTGACTGGGCGCCGACGGTGTCGAGCAGCCTCGTCTGCGAATGTGCGACGAGATCGGCGATCGATTCGCGCGACTTCTTCGCCTGATGCTGGATGTACGAGGTGACGCGCTCGACCACGCTGTCTGGAAGCATGGGAGAAGCCTAGCAGGGCGCGCCACGGCAGGGGAAGCCGCGGCTGTCCTTCGCTTTGCTCGGGATCTCCGGCCTTCGGCCTACGACGCCCGCGAAAGAGGGACTACCTCATGTAGGACTTGATGTAGTGGTATCCCCACCAGAGGACGCCGAGCATCAGCAAGAACCAGAGAAAGTCGCCAAGAGATACGCCGTCCATCCGTTACTCCCGCCTATGCGCTACGCCCGAACACGAGCATACGCCGGGCGTTACGGCGACGGCTACCCGAATACGTCAAGCCGGTGGAGATTCGCTTGACGTGTGGGGGCCCCGCACGCTTCGCGGAGGCGGGGGACCTCACCCCAACCCCTCTCCGACTTCGGAGAGGGGAGACACGCGGATGATGGATGCTGGGGCGACGGAAGCGGAGGCGAGCGGGGTCGTGGACCTCGGGAAGAGGCGGCGCATTGCGCGCTGTT
>JANPBN010000124.1:0-2790 GCA_031430415.1 Dehalococcoidia bacterium | reverse complement strand
ACCGAGATCTTCGAAGGGAGCGTAAAGGCGCTGGCGCGTAACGGACGTCTCGTGACGTGTGGCGCTACCGCTGGCCCCGAAGCGAAGGTCAACGTCACCCGTCTCTTTTTGGCACACCAATCGATCCTCGGTTCATTCATGGGCACGCGCGCGGAACTCATCCGCTACCTGCCGGCCTTCGCCGATGGCCGCCTGCTCCCCGTCGTCGACGCCACGTATCCGCTCAGCGACGCGTCGGCCGCGGTATCGCGCCTCATTCAACGCGAGCAGTTCGGCAAGATTGTCCTCGTGCCTTAGGAGGTCGTATGGCGGACTACGCCAAGCCTGTCCCGTACCCCAGTCCCGAGACACAGCCGTTCTGGGACGCTTGCAAGCGCCATGAACTATCGCTGCCGTATTGTGCCACGTGCGCACAGTTCTTCTTCTACCCACGCGCATTCTGCCCGCGATGCTTCTCGTGGGACATCGAGTGGCGGACCTGCAGCGGCCGCGGCACCATCTACACCTTCGCGATCCAGTTCCGCCAGCAGATGCCCGGATTCACGCCGCCGTATATCACCGCGATCGTCCAACTCGAAGAAGGACCGCGGCTGATGACGAACATCATTGGCATCGAGCCGTCGCCTGACACGGTGCGATGCGACATGCCCGTCGAAGTCGTATTCGAGGACGTCACCGCCGAGATCACGCTGCCGCTGTTCCGGCCGCGCCAAGCCTGAGGACGCAACGATGAGCCTGAAGAACAAGATTGCCATCGTCGGCGCCGATGAGACCGACAACATCGGCATCGCGCCCAACATGACGCCGATCATGATGCACGCCGAGGCAGCCCGAAACGCACTGCGCGATGCCGGCATCGACAAGAGCGAGGTCGACGCCGTCTTCACGGCTGACCCGAACATGATGAGCGGCACTATGCTCTGTGAGTACATGGGCATCCGCCCCAGGTACATCGACAACACGATGACGGGCGGTTCGTCGTTCGTGATTCACGTCGAACACGCAGCGGCAGCGATCAATGCCGGGCTGTGCAGCGTCGCGCTCATCACCCACGGCGAGACCGGCTTCTCCGGCCGACGGCGCCGAGGACCACGCGGCGGTGGCGGCTTCGATTCGTCGCTCCCCGCGGCGCAGTTCGAGGTGCCGTTCGGCGTCGGCGGCGCGCCAAGCGCGTACTGCATGGCCGCCATGCGCCATATGCACGAGTACGGCACCACGAGCGAGCAGCTCGCCGAGATCGCGGTTGCCACGCGCAAGTGGGCGCAGCTCAACCCGAAAGCGATGATGCAAGACGATCTCTCGATCGAGGATGTCCTCTCGTCGCGCTGGATCGCCTATCCGTTCCACATCTTCGACTGCTGTCTCGTCACCGATGCCGGTGGCGCGATCGTCATCGTCGCGGCGGACCGCGCCTGTGACTTCGCGAAGAAGCCCGTGTGGGTGCTCGGCTCCGGCGAGGCGACGACACACCAGACGCTGCTCGGCATGGACGACATCACCCGCACGCCAGCGCGCTACTCCGGCGCGCGCGCGTTCGAGATGGCCGGCGTCACGCACAAGGACATCGACGTCGTCGAGGTGTACGATTCGTTCACCTACACCGCGCTCGTCACGCTCGAAGAGCTCGGTTTCTGCGAGAAGGGCGAGGGCGGCCCGTTCGTCGCGAACCAGCGGACCGCCCCCGGCGGCGACTTCCCGATGAACACCAACGGCGGCGGCCTGTCGTACACGCACCCCGGCATGTACGGCATGTTCATCCTCATCGAGGCCGTCCGTCAGTTGCGTGGGGAGTGCGGCGCGCGCCAGGTCGCTGGCGCAAAGCTCGCGCTCGTCAACGGCACCGGCGGCACCCTGAGCGCCACCGGCACGCTCATCCTCGGCATCGACTGACAGCCAGCTTCTTCGCCGCGTGTCGTGCAAGTGATGTATACAGCGCTGTATACTCCATCCAGGAGCGTGCACCATGGCGATGATCCGCAAGCAGATCTACATCGACGCAGCCACGAACAAGAGCCTCAAGGCCGAAGCCAAGCGCCGCAAGATGTCAGAGGCCGCCATCATCCGCGAGCGGATTGGTGGCTCGACCGCGGTAGCAGAATCGCCCGAGCGCGCCGCCGCCAGGGCGCGAGTTCTGGCGAGGCTCGAGCAGGTTCGCGCAAAGAACAAGGGCGGATCCGGAACCGGCTGGAAGTTCGACCGAGAGGAGATCTACGCTGAACGACTTGAGAAGGCGCTTCCTCGTCGACACCAACGTACTCGTTTACGCCAGTGATCCCGATGAGGGCGACAAGAATCTCGCCGCCATCGATCTACTGGGTCGTCTGGCCATTCAGCGGGCCGGTGAGATTAGCACCCAGGTCGCCGTCGAATACTACGACCTCGTCACGCGCTCAAGGCGCGGCCGGCCAGCCCTCCGCCGACCCCAGGATGCCCACCGCGAGGTCGAGGATCTACTCCTGACCTTTGAATGCGCGCCCCTTACGAGTGCGATCATGATGGACGCGATGCGCCTGGCCCGGCTGCACCAGATGCGCATCTTTGACGCCCAGATCCTCGCCACCGCCCGCGCCGAGGGAATCGCCACGATCCTCACGGAAGACCTCCAGAGCGCTCGCGTCATCGAAGGTGTCCGTTACGTCGACCCGTTCGCGCCGGCGTTCCGGCCCGCGCTCATCGGTCTATAGACCCTGCGAATCAGCCCGGTATACTGGCACATCCCTCGCCGATTCTGGATGCTGCTTTGCTGATTGACCTCCACACGCACACGCGCCCGCTCTCGTGGGACTCGTA
>JANPBN010000123.1:0-3579 GCA_031430415.1 Dehalococcoidia bacterium | reverse complement strand
CCGATGGAGATCTGAACAATCTCGTCCGTGATCTCGCGACCCTTGTCCGTCAGCTCCAGCCCAACGGCGCGGCGGTCATTCGGATCGGGGAGCCGACGCACCCAGCCGCGCGACTCGATGCGGTGGAGTATGCCAGTGATGCTCTGCGTCTCCTGGAACAACAGCGTCGCGACCAGGCTCGGCTTGATCGGCCCTTTCGCGAAGTGCAGCACCGCGAGGACACGCGCCTGCGATGCCGAGACGCCCATGTGGTAAAAGCGCCGCTCCAGGAGCTTGTACGACATCCAGTAGATTTCGGTGACGAGCACCCAAGGCATCAGCCGTTGATGTATCGCCGCGTCTGACTTGCTTGTTCCCTTCACTGCGGTTGCCATGTCGGAAGCCTGCCCCTTCCCTCAGCCCGTCGCCGAGTTCCATGCCCTCTGCCGTGCGTCGATTCTATCGCGCTTACGAACTTCGATCAACGCGATTCTCCGTTTTTGCATCTCTACCGGTCGGTATTCGAGGTGCAAAGCGCGTTCGCCACGGCAACGCAGATCACGCACTCACGACCCCTCGTATCGGCGGCGCGAGCCGTGGTCTGGATCACGCCGCGGCGCGATGATACGCTGGCCGCCGGTCACGACAAGAAATTGAGGTTCCCCATGAGCTACGAAAAGATCATCTACGAAAAGCGCGGGCGCATCGCCATCGTCACCATGAACCGTCCCGAACGCATGAACGCGATCGATGCGCAGACATCGGCAGAAATGCATGAGGCATTCTGCGACTTCCGCGATGATGATGCACTCTGGGTCGCCATCCTCACTGGCGCCGGCGAACGCGCCTTCTCCGCCGGCAACGATCTCGTCGCCATGTCAGCGGCGCAACAAGGCGGCGCCGCGTCCACCGCCGCCGCCTTTGGACGCGCGCCCTTCGGCGGCATCACCCGCGGCTACGAATGCTGGAAGCCCATGATCGCCGCGATCAACGGCTACTGCCTCGCGGGCGGACTGGAGATCGCGCTCTCTTGCGACATCCGCGTCGCCGCCGAGCACGCCCAGTTCGGCCTCGCCGAAGTGACCCGCGGCATCATCCCAGGCGCCGGAGGCACGCAGCGACTGCCGCGAGCGATACCGTTCGGCCCAGCGCTCGAGTTGCTCCTCACCGGCGACAAGTTCGATGCCCAATGGGCGTACCGGTACGGCCTCGTCAACTACGTCTTGCCCGCGGATCAGGTCATGGCGAAGGCAATCGCCATCGCAGAGCGCCTCTGCGAGAACGCGCCGATGTCTCTGCGTCTCGTCAAAGAGGCCGTGTACAAGGGCGCCAACATGCCGATCGAAGAAGGACTACGGCTCGAGATCGAGCAGTCAAAGCGCGTGCTGATGACCGAGGACGCCCGCGAGGGCCCGCTCGCCTTCGCCCAGAAGCGCAAGCCCGAGTGGAAGGGCCGCTGATCGCCTCGTTCCCCTCAGCATCGACGCTCGTCGCCAGCACGCGACGATCAATAGAATGAGCAGAGGCGGCGCCTTTGGGCGCCGCCTCTTTTCGTCCTCAGGTTCACCAGCGACCAGCCACGAGCGACCAGTCGCCCACTATTCGGCCGTCAGTTCTCCCTGCATCGGCGAAGGGTGCACTTCGCACCGGAAGAAGTACTGGCCTGCAGCCAGATCCACCGTCACCTCACCGGTGCCGCCGCCTACGACGCGACCCGTATCGCCGCCGTCGACCCTCTTCGTGTATCCGGCGTCGGTGTACAGCGTCAGCGTGTGCGGCGCGGATCCCGTGTTGTTCAGCGTCAGCTTCACCGAACCCGCCTTGGTGGTCACGTCCTGCTCCGCGTACTTGAAGTCTGACGCCGTAATGGTGGCCGCGCCCGTTCCAACCGCCGTCGTCGCCGCCGCCGCCGTGGCCCCCGCGGTCACCGCCGCGGTCACCGCCGTCGTCGGCGCAGATGTCGCAGCCGCCGGGCGCGTCGCCGTAGCAGCCGCCGTATTTTCGTCGTCATCTCCGCCGCACGCAGCGACGCCTAGCGCGAATACACCGGCCAATGCCGCCATCGCCGCAACTCTTCTCAGCTTCATCCTGGGGTTCCATCCTCCGCTACGCGAGCCATCCGATGCCTAACTCTACGACTCGGGTGCCCTAAGCGGATGCCACCGCGGCAGATCTCAACGTGACCTGCAAGAGAGTCAGAGCGCGGAGGCGGCCAGGCGCCAGGGGAGGGAAGGCCGCCTCCGCGTGTCCCGCATCTTGCGAGCGGTGTGCAAACAGCATGGATGCTCCACGTTGCGGCGCGGTTGCGCGCAAGTGACAAGCAGATTTCCTTCGAGGCCTCGTTATGTGCGGAGCGCCGTCACGAACTCGCGCAGCGAGCGCACGAGCACGAGTCGCGCCGGCAACGAGCCATCGCCGTGCGCGTTGGCGTGGTCGAGCAGGTACACACTCGGCACACCCTCGGCAGCGAGATGGTACGCCGTCCGCGGGTCATCATCGATGTGGACATCGATGCCGAGGCGGCGCGCGACCGCAAGCTTGTGCTGCGGCGGCCGCAGCCCCGGCGGCGCCATGTGGATCCCGGCGATCGCGTCCGCAAGCGCGTGCGCGCGAAGCCAGCGCCGCAGCAGCGGCTCACCGGCCGCGCTCCGCCCGGTCACGATGTAGATCTCATTCGAGCGCGACAACTCCCGCAGGATCGCGGCCGCGTCCGGTGCCGTCCGCCGCCAGCCAAACCGCAGGTACTCGAGTCCGAGGCGCAGCGGCCCCCCGGGCGGCGCTTCGGCGTACAGCGCATCGTAGCCGTCGGGCAGCGCTGCGACCGGCGACGGCGCGTGGACGGCCATCCGCCCGAACGGCGTCACGCACAGCACACCGTCGAAGTCGAAGCTGATGCGCATCAGACGGAGTCGCCGCGTGCCAGGGACAGCGCCGTCCGTGCGACGAGCGCAATGCGCGCCGCCAGCGCCTCGTCGGGCCGGCCCTCGACGAACTTGTCGTCCGTCGCGTAGACACCGGAGATCGGCACGCCTTCGAGGCTCGCAAACAGCGGCTTCAACCCGTACTCAATCGCCAAGAAGTGCGATGGCGCGGCCGCCGTCTGCACGGGCACGCAGACCTTCCCCGCGAGATGCGCAGGCGGCATCAGGTCGAAGAGGCACTTCAGAGCGCCCGTGTACAGCGCGCGGTACGTCGGCGTCGCCGCGATTACGATCTGCGCCGCGCCGACACGCGCTACAGCCGCATCGATCTCAGGCGCCGCCTCGCGCGCGAGGAGTGCCGCCGCCGGCAGCTCCGCGACATCGACGATCGATGTCTCGCACCCGGCGCGGGCGAGCGCCGCGAGCAAGAGTTCAGCCAACGTCTTCGACTTCGATGGTGCGCGCGGGCTGCCAGAGATCGCGATGGCGTGGACCGTCATGCGCTACGCCGTCGCCGCGGCGAGTACCGGGGGCGCCGTCGGAACCGAGGCCTCGCCGGCGAAGTGCGGCATCACGTAGCGTCCGAACCGCTGCGCCTCTTCCAGGTGCGGATACCCCGACAAGATGAACGTGTCGATGCCCTCGGCGATGTACTCGCGAAAGCGCGCGGCGACGCTCT
>JANPBN010000122.1:0-4865 GCA_031430415.1 Dehalococcoidia bacterium | reverse complement strand
CCCGTGACCCTCGTTGAGTTCATCAAGTCCGAGCTACGCCGGCTCCACGGCTCGCTCGATGCCGCGACGCGCGACCTGACGCCGGAGCAGTGGCACGCCATCCCCGGCGGCAATCCCCGCGCGAACTCGATTGCGTTCGAGATGTGGCACTACGCGCGCACCGAGGACAACATCGTTCGCTTCATCCTGCAGGGACGGCGGCCGACGGTGTGGATGGAGGGTGGCTACGCAGAGAAGCTCGGGTTGCCGGCTGTCGCGCAGGGCACCGGCATGAGCGCGGAGGACGCGCAGGCGCTGCGCATCGACGACCTGGCGGCGTTCCGCGCGTACATCGACGCCGTCTACAAGAGCAGCGACGAGTACCTCGCGAATCCGGATGCATCGACGTTCGACTCGCCGGTGACGGTGAAGCCGCTCGGCGAGATGCCGGCGATTCGCGCGCTGGGCCAGGTGGTCGTCTCGCACGGCTTCACGCATCTCGGCGAACTGGAGCTGATGCGCACGCTGATGGGACTCAAGCCCGCAATCGGCGTGTAGGTGCCACAACGTGAGAGAACCGCGCCTTCGCCGACCGACCCGATCCTGGGCCTTGAGTCTGGCCGAACAGTACTTGGGCAACACGATCGACTGCGCTGACTTCCTTCGCCAAGTCGATGACGCTGGCGAATACTATCGCGATCCTTCGTTGCGCTACCGGCCTTCGATGATGCACGATTTCATTGGATCGGTCTGGGCAATTGGAAGCCGGATGCAGCGGGGCTTAAATTCCGAATCGGAGCTCAGATCCCTCGTCCGCGAATGGCTGCCTGTCCTCCGAGTCTCGACTCGTCCGCGAAGATAGGAAGGCTTCTGCGATCCGCGTGCGTCTGTGGTTCCAGCCTGTCAGTCCGACGCCCTCGGGCCGCGGGGGCCGGCGAGCGGCTCACGGGCGCGCGTCGATTCGTACGCCTGGCGCGTGCTCTCGACGATCTCGATGAGGTCGCCGGGCGTCGTCACGGGCGCGCTGCAGAGCGTGCCGTAGCACGCGTACGCCGCGGGCGCCGGATGCGCGGGCAATCCCTCGGCGGCGAGCGCTGCGGCGTCTGAGGCGTCGATGATGCGGATGACGCGGCTCGGCACCGCGAGCGAGAGCGCAGCGGCGTGCAGCGTCGCGGCGCTGTCCTCACCGGAGGTCACGATCTTCACTTCGGCGCCGGGGTTCAGGAGCAGATCGACGGCGCGCGCGTACCCTGCCGCGAAGTAGCCTTGCGACTCGACGATGCCCTCGTACTGCGCGAGTGTCGCGCGCGCGATGTCTTCGTATCGCTGCTCGTGCGTCAGGCGTGCGAGGCGCAGCAGCGCCTCGGCGGCGACGGCGTTCTCCTTCACGGGCTTCTGACGCATCGACAGGCGGCCGAGCGTGTCGTGACCGGCGGGCGTGTCGAAGAAGCCGCCGTGCGCGTCCGACAGACGCTCGACCATGAGGTCAATAAGCAAGCGCGCGCGATCGAGGTACAGAGCATCGCCGGTGACTTCGTGCGCATCCAGCAGCGCGGTCGCTGTCCATGCCTGATCGCCCAGCAGCCCCGGCACTTCGGCGGCGTCCGCGCCCTTCGCGAGGAAGCGATACATGCCGTCAGCATCAGTGCGGAGATGGGTCCAGAGGTACTCCAGCGCCTTCAGCGCGCGGTCACGCAGATCGGGGCGGCCTCGCACCCACGAGACCTCAAGGTACGCCGAGACCGCCATCGCGTTCCATGACGTGTAGACGGTCGGGTCGACGTAGGGTGCTGGGTGCTGCTTCCGAAGTTCGGCCGCGAGCGGATAGAACTCCTCGTCCGCGTCCTGGCTGCCGTAGAACGCGCCTGTTGCCGGATCACTCAGCCATGCGTCGAGATACTCGACCGTGAAGTCGATGTACCGCCGGTGCAGGTCGTCGTCAGAGATGCGGTAGAGGCGCGTGAGATTGCGGAGGAGCAGCGCGTTGTCCTCGAGCATCTTCTCGTAGTGCGGCACGCTCCAGTCTCGCTTCGTCGAGTAGCGATAGAAGCCGCCCCATTCCTGATCGTAGGTGCCGCCCTTGCACATGTAGTCGAGCGTCTTGCGCGCCATGTGCAGCGCGTCGCGATCGCCGTCGCGCAGGTAGGCGTGGAGGAGCAGGTCGATCGCTTCGGTGTGCGGGAACTTCGGCTCGTTGCCGAAGCCGCCGAACACGGGATCGTAGGTGTCCTGACAGGATTGCAGCACATCACGCAGGATCTGGTCGCTGAGCACGCCCGGGTCCGCGCCCGACTCGGTGGCGGCGGCGCGCTCTCGGTTCGCCATGATCTCAACGATCTTCTCGTCGAGCGCGGCGCGGTTGTCGCGGAAGTAGGTGCTCACCTGCTGCAGGACTTCGCGCATCTGCTCGGGTGCTACGTACGTCATGCCGGCCATCACCTCGCCGGCGGGCGTCAGGAACGCGGTCGTCGGCCAGCCGCCCATGTTGTAGCGCGCGTTGACATCGGGCCGCTGGTCGTTGTCCACGCGCACCGGCACGAAGCGCTCGTTGATCAGCTGGATGACGGCGTCGTCGGAGTAGCTGGTCTCGTCCATGACGTGGCACCAGTGGCACCAGACGGCCGAGATGCCCAGGAGGATCGGCTTGCTCTCGCGCTCGGCCCGCTCGAACGCCTCCGGTCCCCAGGCATTCCAGCCGATCTCGTGCGCGCGATTCGTCCGCGGCGAAAAGTGGAACGTGCCGGAGGAGGACATGGGAACGCGCCTTTCGTGCGAACGATGTGCGATCATCGTAGCAGGCGCTGCGGTGCACGCGATGTGGCGGCGAGGCTCGCCTCGCCCGTGCCGCTGGACATGGAGATCTCGCCGCTACGAGACTGCAACGCATCGCGGCGCGAAGGATACAGATACGGTCGAGGCAAGCCTCGACGCTACGGGCCCCGGCGCATCACCAGCCTGCGGGCGGGGAACCTAACCCCCAGCCCCTTCCCTGAAGGGAAGGGGAGTTTTTCGTAGCTACGGCACCAGGCGCATCACCACCCCGCGGCCATGCCCTCGCCACGTGCATCGCTGCCGGCGATGAAGGCGCCGGAGTCCGGGTCGATGACGATGGCCTGGGCGCGGCCCATCGGAGCCGTGGATTTCGGGACGGGGCGGACGTGATGGAAGCGGCGGGAGAGCTCACGGCTCGGGCCGAGCGGCAGATCGTCCTCGACGAGCAGTCCGTCGGGCGTGTCGCCCCAGCGCGGCGCATCGATCGCCGCCTGCGGGTCGAGGCCGTAGTCGAGGACGCCTGTAATCACCTGGAGGTTCGTCTGCACCTGGAAATCGGCTCCCGGCGTGTTGCCGATCATGTAGGGACGCCCATCGCGGAAGATCATGTAGGTGTTGAGTGTGTGCATCGTCCGCTTGCCGGGCGCGAGCACGTTTGGATGCGCCGGGTCGAGCGAGAAGCCGTTCATGCGGTTGTTCATCAGCACACCGTCGATCGCCAGCGCGGCGCCGAAGCCAGCGAAGATGCTCTGTATGAACGAGCAGAGGTTGCCCTCGCCGTCCGCTACGACGAAGGACGTCGTGTCGGTCGTCGCCGCGGGAACTACGGATGGCCGCGCCCGGTCCGGGTCGATGAGCGCGCGCCGGGCCGAAGCGTGCTCCGCCGTCAGCAGCGTCATGGGATCGAAGCCCGTGAACGCAGCATCTCCGGCGTATCGTTGACGATCCTCGAACGCCAGCTTCTTCGCCTCAATCATTGCGTGCATCGAGTCGCCGGTGAGATGGCCGAACGCCGCCATGTCGTAGCCCTCGATGATCTTCAGCATCTCGAGCAGGATCAGGCCCTGCGAGTTCGGCGGCGTCTCGTAGACCGTCGCGCCCCGATAGTCGACGGACAGCGGCTCCAGAACGTCGGCGCGATGCGCGCGCAGATCCTCCGCCGTGATGTAGCCGCCCGCCGCCTGCACGCCCGCCGCGATGCGCTCGGCAATGGCGCCGTCGTAGAAGCCAGCGCGCCCTTGCTCCGCGACCGCGTCCAGCACGTTGGCCAGCGCCGGCTGGCGCAGCACACGGCCCGTCCTCGGTGCGTCGCCGCCGGGGCAGAGAAACGCCGCGATCGTCTGGTACTTCGCGAACAGCGGCGCGGCGGCGCGCACCACGGCCTCCAGTTCGCGCGTAGCGGCGAATCCGTCGCGGGCGTACGAGATCGCCGGCCGCAGCAGATCTGCGAGCGGCATCGTGCACCCGCGCTCACTCATTACCTGCCAGGCGTCGACGAGGCCCGGGATCGCGACGGCCGCGCCGCCATGCCGGGCCATCGTCCCGGCGTACGCCTCGAGCGTCGCGGCCGCGGGTGCCTTGCCGCCGGAGCAGATCGCCGTGACGCGGTTGTCGCGCTTCGAATAGCAGAGCACGTACGCATCGCCGCCAAGGTGGCTCCGATGCGGCTTCACCACGGGCAGCACCGCGGACATCGCCAGCGCGGCGTCGAAGGCGTTGCCGCCGCGGCGCAGCACATCGACCCCCGTCTGCGAGACGAGCGGGTGCTCCGACGCGACCATGCCGTGCGTGGCGATCACTGGGCCGCGCGGGTCGATGTTCCGCACTGGTTCAGCCATTGGGTCCGCCCTCCGCTGCCACGACGCCGAGCAGATCGCGCGCCTTCTTCATGATGTTGCGCTCGTCCTTGAACGCCAGCATCCGTAGTGCCTCGTCGATGCTCACGAAGCGCGCCTCGGTCACTTCGTCATCGTGGTCGGCCGTGTCGCCACGGAGGTAGCGGAGCAGGAACATGTGGACGACCTTGCTCACGCGGGCCGGATCGGCTTCGTAGGTGGAGACGTAGGTGTACCGCACGTCGCCAAGCGGCGTGACGATCTCGGCATCGACGCCCG
>JANPBN010000121.1:0-2928 GCA_031430415.1 Dehalococcoidia bacterium | reverse complement strand
GATCGTGGGTACCACCTCGAGAGAGCGGAGCCAGCCGGCGTACTTCGTCGCATGCTCGTCGATGATGCGTTCGGCCGCCGAAAGTTCCTTCTTCCGGAGCTGCATGTTCTTTTCCGCGACCGCCTGCAACCGGTCGATGTCGTACAGATCGACCCCCGTGATCGTCTCCGCCTCCGGATCGATGTCACGCGGGACGGCGATATCGATAAGCAGCAGCGGTCGCGCCTGCCGAAACGCCATGGCCGCGACGACCATGTCGCGTGTGATGACGTAGTCCGGCGACGACGTCGAGGAGATGACGATATCGGCGTCGGCCATCGCCTCGGCGCGCTTCGCGAAGGGCACGCCTTCTCCGCCAAGTCCGGCGGCGATGTCGGCGGTGCGCTCTGGCGTGCGGCTCGTTACGAGCATGCGCCCGACGCCGACGCCGTTGAGGTTTCCGGCGGTCAGTTGGCCAGCCTCCCCCGCGCCAACAACGAGCACCGTCTTCTCCGCCAGGTCGCCGGGGGTGCTCCGCGCGAGCCCAACGGCGGTAGAACTTACCGAGACCGCATAACGACCGATGCTGGTCTGTGTCCGCACCTTGCGGCCGACGCGGATTGCGGAGTGAAACAGCCGGGACAGCGTGGGCGTGTGTGTGCCGGCAGCCGTCGCGGCGGTGAACGCGCCGCGCACCTGGCCGAGGATAACCGACTCGCCGATCACCATCGATTCGACTCTGCTCGCAACCCGAAAGAGGTGTCGTGCCGCGTCACGGCCGGTCAGAGCGAAGAACGGGGCGCCTTCCATCGGGACGTCGCCCTTGATCTCGCTGAGCAGCGCGACAATGGGGCGCGGGTCGGTGACGCCGCGAGCGCTCGCAAGGTAGACCTCGGTTCGATTGCAGGTCGAGAGCACGACAGCGCCGGGGTAGGACGCACCGAGGCGCGCGAGAAGCGGCTGCAACTCTTCCGCCGTGAACGTAAAGTGCTCACGTACCGCGACCGGCGCCGTCTTGTGCGAGATCCCGACGAGCGATATCTGCATCAGTCGCCGCCTGCCGCCGTCGCCACGCCGACGGGCGTCAGTTCGATGCCAAGACGCTGGATGAGCCGGGCGCGCGCCTGGCCGTAGCGCCGCTGCGCGAGCATGACGCGAAGCTGGCCATCGATGGCGAACTGCCACGTGTCGTTCTCGACCTTGATGCCCTTCGCGCGGATCTCCTGCCGGACTTCGGCGAGCAGGTCGGCCAGCGCGGGCATGTCCTCGGTGAGGTAGTCGTCAAGCTCCTCGCGCAAGCGCCGGGCGAGCGCCGGACTCGTGCCGGAGGTCGAGGCGGCGAGGGTGATCTTCCCCTTGCGGACGACCGAGGGCAGGATGAAGTCGCAGTTGACGGGGTCGTCGGCGGCATTGATCCAGAGATGACGACGCTTGCATGCGGCGTTGACCTCGGCGTTCACCTTGCCGTCGTCGGTCGCGCACATCACGAAGTCCCAGCCGCCATCAAGATCGGATTCGGTGTACGCGCGTTCGACGTGCGTGATGCGCCCTTCGTCCTTGTAGCCCTGCATCTCCGGGATGAGATCGGGGCTCACGACGGTGATGTTGGCCTCAGCGGCGAGCAGGCCGCGCGTCTTCTCGGCGCCGACGTGTCCGCCACCGATGATCAGCACGGGCCGGTTCTTGCATTCGACAAAGATCGGATACAGGGCCATGTGTCAGCCTCTCGAGCGCACCTAGTGCGCCGCCTCGTACGCGCCGGCGATGCCCAGAAGAACCTCATCGGCCAATGCCATGATCTGTTCGCACACGTCCGTCGCCTCCGCAGGCGATGTTCCGGACTTCGCGAGCGCTTGCTTCGCAGACTGATCGAGACTGCGGCGGAAGAACGTGAACGCCTCCATCGCCTGCGACAGCGACATGCCGGCGCTGGCGAGTTCCATACCGTACTCGGCGCCGGTAACGCGCGCTTCGTCGAGGAGCGAGTTTTTCTTTCCGCGCTTCGCCAGGTAGTCGGCGACGAGCGCCATCAGGCGCCGGCCGAGGGGTCGCAGCTTTTCGCGCTGCGTCTCGTCGACGTTGTCGTACCACTCGGCGTGACTCTTGCGGTGAAGTTGCTGGCGAATGCGGCGCGTCGCGACGACCCCGACATCGGAGTACGGCTTGCGTGTACGGCCTTGGACGATGGCGCGCACGTCGCCGTCGGCGAAGCGGCGGTGGCCGCCGGGTGTCCGGAAGGTCCGCACCTGACCGGCATCCGCCCAGCGGCGAAGCGTCGATTCATCGACGTTGAGGACGCGGCAGGCCTGCCCGAGCGTCAGCCATCGATCCGGCTCGGAGGGCGGGACCGGCGTCGAAGGGGGGCGGTCAGCGGCTGGGAAACTAGGCAAACCTGAGTAATCTCCATGGCTGTCTGCGTCGTACAGAGATTCTACGGCGGAAATACCACCCGGTCAAAGAGTTTTGGGCCAACCAGGCACAGAAATTGACGTCGGGATGCGCGAATCTTGGAAAATCTTGCATCGACCGCTCACGCACGCGGGGAATCGCGAGCCGATGGGGATCGCGCTACGATGCGCAGGATGACGATGCACGACGCGATGGCGCGCAAGACGCAGGCCGACCTCATCATCGAGCGCACCGCGCAGCAGGTTCAGATGCTGCTCGAGGAGGCCGCCCTCTCGTTGCGGCCATTCCCGCCCTTTCCCGGTGCGTTCTTCACTTATGGCGTGGAGGTGAACCTCGACGGCACCGCGCGGCCCGACCTCGGCTGCATCGTCGTCGGCGCCGACGGCAAGCTCTACGAACTGGAGGTCGCCATCGACTTCGGCGAGGACGCCGGGGGCGTCGCAGACCTCGTCCAGGCGCGCGATGAGACGATGAAGAAGCTAGACGACCTGCACCCAAAGGACCACGCGATCCTCGCCTACAACGCGCTGGTGCAGATCA
>JANPBN010000120.1:0-2675 GCA_031430415.1 Dehalococcoidia bacterium | reverse complement strand
GTCGTGCCGATCAGCGTGTAGCGGTACCACGGCACGATGAAGAACGGGCGTCCGTCCTCGCGCGCGGAGACGAACAGCGCGTGCTGCGGCCCGTTCGGCCAATCGACGACAATGTGGCTGCCCTTGGTGCCGCCGATGAGGCGATTATGGCGTTCGGCGTCGCTGCCGCGCAGGACTTCATCGACCCAGGGCCCTGCGGCGTTCACGGCGACCGTCGTCTCGATCTCGCCGGCGTCGCCGGTCAGTTCGTCGCGGACACGCAGCGCGCGCAGGACGCCTCCGGGCGACACGATGCCCGTCACGGAGGCATGGTTCATCGCCACGCCGCCGGCATCGATGAAGTCGCGCACGGATTCGGCGACGAGGCGCTCGGGAAACTCGACCTGCGCGTCGAAGAACGTATACGCCGCGCGGAGGCCGTCGCGGCTGAGGCCAGGTTCGTACGAATCGAGCGCTGCGGATGGCATCGCGCGGTGCCGGGGAAGCGATTTGCGGAGCGAGAACAGGTCGTACAGCGCGAGGCCAGCACGCACCTTCCACGGCGGGCGTTCGTCGCCGCGGTACACGGGCACGAGCAGCCGCAGCGGACGCACGAGATGCGAGGCCTCGTGGATCAGCGCCTCGCGCTCGTGGAGCGATTCGTACACGAGCGCGAACTCGCCGTGCTCGAGGTAGCGGAGGCCGCCGTGGATCAGCCGCGTCGCGCGTGATGTCGTGCCGGCGCCGAAGTCCTGCCGCTCGACGAGCAATGTGCGGTATCCGGCGAATTGCGCTTCGCGTGCGATGCCTGCGCCGTTGATGCCGCCGCCAATAACGATGACATCGAACTTCTGCTTCGCGAGATCGGTGAGCGACGGCCTCAAGACGCCCAGCCCTTCGCGCGGCCGACGGCCTTCTGCCAACCGGCCACGAGGGCATCGCGCTGACTCGCCGGCATCGACGGTTCGAAGCGGCCGCCGGAGCGCCAGATGCGCGCGATCTCGTCGCGGCCCGTCCAGAACCCGGTCGCGAGGCCGGCGAGGTACGCGGCGCCGAGTGCCGTCGTCTCGGCGGTCTTCGATCGCACGACGGGGCGCTGCAAGACGTCCGCCTGGATCTGCATCAGCAAGTCGTTGCCGACCGCGCCGCCATCGACGCGCAGTTCTGTCATGCGGACGCCGGTCTCGCGCTCCATGAGATCGACGACATCGAGCGTTTGCAGCGCGATTGCTTCGAGCGTCGCGCGGGCGATGTGCGCCGCGGTGGTGCCGCGGGTGATGCCGGCGATCGTGCCGCGAGCGTACATGTCCCAGTGCGGCGCCCCGAGCCCCGCGAATGCCGGCACCACGTACACGCCATCGCTCGACGGCACCGACGCGGCCAGTGCCTCGGACTCCGCGGCAGTCTTGATGATGCCGAGGCCGTCGCGCAGCCACTGGATCGCCGCACCGGCGATGAAGATGCTGCCCTCGACCGCGAACTGCGGCACGCCGCCGATCCGAGAGGCGATCGTGGTGAGCAGCCCGTTCTCTGAAAACACGGGCCGGTCACCAGTGTGCTGCAGAATGAAACAGCCGGTGCCGTAGGTGTTCTTGATCGCGCCCGCGTCCCAGCAGCCCTGTCCGAAGAGCGCGGCCTGCTGGTCGCCGGCGATGCCCGCGATCGGAATTGCGCGCCCGAAGACCTCCGGATCCGTCTCAGCGACGATGCCGGAGCTGTCGACGACCTGCGGCAGCATCGACGCCGGAATGCGGAGCTCGGCGAGCATGCGCTCGTCCCACGCGCCGTCGCGGACGTTGTAGAGCATGGTGCGCGACGCGTTCGTCGCGTCGATGACGTGCGCGCGGCCGCCCGTGAGCTTGTGGATCAGCCAGGAGTCCACCGTGCCGAACGCGAGTTCGCCGGCCTCGGCGCGGCGCTGCCGTTCCGGATCCTGGTCGAGCAGCCAGCGCACCTTCGTGCCGGAGAAGTAGGCATCGATGAGCAGGCCCGTGCGCGACCGCACCTCGGCGTCGAGACCGCGGCTGCGCAGATCCTCGCAGATAGCGGCGGTGCGACGGCATTGCCAAACGATCGCGTCGTCGATGGCGAGCCCGGTCGCTCGGTCCCAGACGACGGTGGTCTCGCGCTGGTTCGTGATGCCGATCGCGACGACGTCATCGGCCGTGGCGCCTGTCTCGGCAAGGACGCGGCGGGCCGACGCGATCTGCGACGACCAGATCGCCTCCGGGTCGTGCGAGACCCAGCCGGGTTGCGGGTAGATCTGCGGGAACTCGAGCGCCGACTGAGCAACTGGCGCGCCTGCGCGGTCAAACAGGATGGCGCGGGAGCTGGACGTGCCCTGATCGAGCGCCAGAATGTACTTCGACATGGCGCCAGTGTATCGGCCTGAAGAGCGACGGAGCAGCCTACTCGCGCTCGTCCCATCGTTTGAGGATCGCAGCCTGCTCCGGCGTCGTGCGGATGTGGAGCGCTTCGATGATGGTGTCGCGGCGACGTCCACGGAAGAGCTCGTGCTCGAGGATGGCGAGCAGCGGTGGGCGGTTCGTGCCGGCGAGCAGCATCGCGAGGTAGGCGTGCAGTTCGAGCGAGATCTTCTTCGCGGCAAGCATGGACGCGAGGGCGCCGTACGCCGCCTCGATCTCGCGCCCGACGATCGACTCGGCGAGGAGCGTGCACATCGGCTCATCGCCCGC
>JANPBN010000119.1:0-7180 GCA_031430415.1 Dehalococcoidia bacterium | reverse complement strand
GATTTCGGCGATGCCAAAGGCTTCCTGAACATCCTCCCGCCCGGCCAGGACGGCACATGGAGCGCCGCCGATGCAGCCGCTGGCAACGCCGCCTACGCCCCCCACATGCGCGACCACCTCGCCAGGTACAGCGACCTCGTCTACAACGCCCCCGCGCTCCCCGACGATCGTCTCACCGACTTCTTTAAAGACGCCTCGTTCGGTGTGCCCCAGAACGACATCGACCGCGTCTACTCGCCGACCGCCGGCGTCACCGTCATCCGCGACCGCAGCTTCGGCGTGCCGCACATCTTCGGCACCACCCGTTACGCCACCATGTACGCCCAGGGCTACACCGCCGCCGAGGATCGCCTCTTCCTCATGGACGTCCTGCGTCACCTCGGCCGTGCGCGTCTCTCCGAATTCCTCGGTAACACGCCCGCCAACCAGTCGCTCGATCGCGGCATCATCGCCGATGCCCCGTACACCGAGGCGGACCTCACCGCCCAGATCGCGGCGATGCAGGCCTCCGGCGCCGAAGGCGCGGCCATCGTCTCCGACGGCGCCGCTTACGTCCTAGGCGTCAACGCCTACATCACCGAGGCACTCTCCGACTCCACCAAGCTCCCATTCGAGTACACGGCACTCGGCGCGACCCTAAACCCGTGGGTCGCCGAAGACACCATCGCCATCGCCGCGCAAGTCGGCGCCCAGTTCGGCAAGGGCGGCGGCGGCGAGGTCGGCAACCACTGCGGCCTCAAGTCCCTCGCCATCGCCACCGGCAGCGCTGTCACTGCTCGCACGATCTTCGATGACCTCCACCTCGCGAACGACGACGAAGCGCCCACCACGTCGCCCGATGCCGCGCCCTACATGACGAACCTCGGCCCCGTTAACCCCGCCGCACACCCCGACATCGATTGCGCGACGCTCGATGCCGTCATCGACAATCCGGGCGGCGGCGCGTTCGCCGCGCCCACCGGCGGCGGCGATGCCCTCGTGACCGCGTCGATCTTCGGCGACCAGACCAGCGCGAGTAACGCGCTCGTCGTCGCCGGCGAGCACACCGCGACGGGCGCGCCGATCGCCATTTTTGGCCCCCAGACCGGCTACTTCATGCCGCAACTGCTCGTGGAGAAGGACGTCCACGGCCCGGGCATCGATGCCCGCGGCGCGTCGTTCGCCGGCGTCGATGTCTACGTCCAGCTCGGCCGCGGCACCAACTACGCCTGGTCCGCCACATCATCCGGCGCCGACAACGTCGACCAGTGGGTGCTCGAACTCTGCGTACCCGGCGGCGGCACACCCACGACCGCATCGATGGGCTACATGCACAACGCCACCTGCAAGCCCATCGAGACCTACCAGCACAACCAGAGCACGACGCCGCCGATCTCGTGGCGCGTCGAGCGCACACCCGACTACGGTCCGATCAGCCAGCGCGGCACACTCACCAACGGTACACCGATCGCCATCGCCCAGAAGCGTTCGACGTATGGCGCGGAACTCGAATCAGCTCGCGGCTTCTACCGCGTCAACGACCCGGCAAAGATGGCCAACGGCTTCAGCGACTTCCGCAACGCCATGGGCGCCGGCAGCGACTATACCTTCAACTGGCTCTACGTCGATGCCACGAACATCGGTTACCAGCACTCGTGCAAGTGCCCTCAGCGCGCGACGGGCGTCGACCCGTACCTGCCGGCGTGGGGCAACGGCTCGTGGGACTGGCAGGGGTACATCCCGCTCGGAGACCAGCCCTTCTCGCTGAACCCGGCGCAGGGCTACCTGGCCTCGTGGAACAACAAGCAGGCGCCCGAGTTCATGGCCAACGACCGCAACTTCGGCTACGGACCGGTCTACCGGAGCCAGCGCCTCGAATCCCGCATCCAGGATGCCATCGCCGGCGGCAACATCGACCGCGCGCAGATGGCGGACATCATGGAGGACGCCGGCACGGTCGATCTCCGCGGCCAGGAAGTATTGCCGCTCCTGCTCCAGACCATGGCCCCGACCCTCGCCAGCCAGACCGCGACGGCCCAGGACATGTTCGCGCGCCTCACGGCGTGGGAAGCCACCGGCGCTCACCGCCGCGATGCCAACCACGATGGCGAGTATGACGACCCCCAGGCGCCTGCGATCATGGACGCGTTCTGGTCGCCGCTCGTCCACGCCATGTTCGACACATCGTCGGGCAACGCCATCAGCCATCTCGGCATCGGCATCCACGATGCCCCATCAGGCCACAACGGTTCCGCGTTTCAGGGGGGCATGTACAGCCACGTCCAGAAGGATCTCCGCCAGGTGCTCGGTGCGGCCGTCATCGATCCGTTCTCGCAGACCTACTGCGGCGCCGGCAATCTCGCCACCTGCGCCGCGTCCCTCTGGACCGCGCTCAACACCGCCGCCACGACACTGCAAACGCAGTTCGGCACCCCCATCGTCGCCAACTGGAAGCGCGCCGTCGTCGATGACGACGTGCGGTCGTCCGGCATCGGCGTCAGCACCGTCCCCGCGTTCCACTGGATCGACCGGCCGACGTTCCAGCAACTCGTCCAGATCAACGCCGGCTGTCTCAGCGATGGCGACTGCGATGGCGTGACGGACGTACCCGACAACTGCGCCGCTGCGCCGAACCCATCGCAACTCAACAGCGACCGCAACCTCGTCGACCTGTCCCCGCCGAAGAGCTACGACGACGTCACCCTCGCCAATTCCGACGACGCCGGCAACCTCTGCGATCCCGATGACGACAACGACGGTCTCGCCGACCTCACCGAAGCCGGCGGCCCGCCCTGCGCGACGGCGACAGGCGCCACCAACCCGCTCGTCGCTGATACCGATGGTGACCTCGTCCTCGATGGCGCTGAATGCACGCTCGGATTCAACCCGATCTTGGCGACGAGCAAGCCGTCGCAGGCCCAGTGCGGCGCCGCCACCGATGGCGATGGTGATGGCCTTCCGGCATACCGCGAGTTCTGCGCCTACGGCACATCGAACGCCAGCGCGAACACCGATGGCGACCTCTGTGGCGATGCCCGCGAACTCGCCTCGATCAATGCCGATATGAGCGTCACGGCGGTCGATCTCTCGCAGGTAGCCCAGAGCTTTGGCCTGAGTACCGGGCCCAACTACATCGCGAACTTCGACTTCACCCGCAACGGCGACATCAACGCGACTGACCTGAGCCAGATCGCCCAGCGCTTCGGCGCCTGCACGCCGTAGCCGCCGAAGGAGATCCATGACACGCGCCGCCGTCCTGACGCCCCTTCTTGCCGTGCTGGCAGCGCTGACGCTCACGGTCGCCGTCTCCTCGCCGCCGATCTCGCGCCCGTCCGTAGCCCACGCCGCTACCTGCGGCGCGCCGCTCCCGCACGCCTCCGGCAACGTCACCCGCACCATCGTCTCCGGCGGCATCACGCGCACGTACGAACTGCACATCCCACCCACGTACGATGGCTCCACCGCCATGCCGCTCGTGCTCAGCTTCCACGGCCTCGGCAGCAACATCATCGAGGAAGTCTTCGTGTCCGATCTCTATCCTCGCGCCGATGCGCAGGGCATCATCGTCGCGACGCCGCTCGGCCACATCACACCTAACCTGAACCTCAATCACTGGAACAACGTCGCCGTGCCGCCCATCACCGGCGAGGCCGACGACGTCATCTTCGCCTCCAGAATCATCGATGACGTGTCCGCGCAGGTCTGCCTCGATGTCGCGCGCGTCTACGCCACCGGCATCTCCAACGGCGCCCAGATGACCACGCGCCTCGGCTGTAGCCTTTCCAGCCGCATCGCCGCGATCGCGCCCGTCGCCGGCGTCTACTACCCGCCCATGTCCACGAGCTTCATCCCCGACGAATCCTGTCCCGATACCCGCCCCATGCCCCTCATCGCCTTCTTCGGCTCCGCCGATCAGACGCTCCCGTTCAACGGCGGCCCCGGCGCGATGGGCTTCGTCTTCCGCGATGTCGATGACGTCGTCATGCCGGCCTGGGCCGCGCACAACGGCTGCAACCCCACCCCCACGACGACGCTCGCCGCTCCCGGCGTCAACCTCATCGAATACAGCGCCTGCACCGATGGCGCGACCGCGCAGCTCTACGTCGTCTTCGACTACGACGGCGATGGTCCACTGACGGCGGGCGGCGGTCACATCTGGCCCGGCTCCCCCTATGCCCCCGCCGGCCACAGCAACGAGATCGAAGCAACCGACCTCATGCTCAGCTTCTTCAGCCAGTTCGCGCTGTCCTGCGACGCCGGCGACACCGACTGCGATGACGCCCTCGATGCGTCCGACAACTGCGCCGCGGCGTACAACCCCAACCAGCACAACGCCGACGCCGACTTCATCGATTTGCCGGCGACGAAGTCCTACAACGATCTCACGCTTGCCAACTCCGACACCCTCGGCGACGCCTGCGAGACCGACGATGACAACGATGGCCGCCTCGACACCGACGAACTCGCCGGCACCGGATGCGGCGCCTTCACCACCCCCACCGACCCGCTCGACGCTGACAGCGACGACGACTTCGCCCTCGACGGCCCGGAATGCGCTCTCGCATACAATCCGCTGAACGCCACCCACAAGCCGGCAACTGCCGACTGCGCAGCCGCCGATCCGGGCGACGATGACGGCGACGGCCTCCCCGGCTCCCGCGAGTACTGCCTTTACGGCACGTCCGACACATCCGCGAACACAGACGGCGACAACTGCGGCGATGCGCGCGAACTCGCCTCGATCAACGCCGACCAAACCGTCAGCGCCGTCGACCTCAGCCAGGTCGCCCAGGCCTTCGGAATCCAGATCAGTACGAATTACATCGAAGACTTCGACTTTACGCGCGATGGCAGCATCAACGCCACTGATCTCAGCCAAATCGCCCAGCGCTTCGGTCCCTGCCCGTAACCGAGGGTCGCTCCGGACCTAACGCGTTGACACATCAAGCGGATCGGTCATCCCGTCAACGTCGCTCGGACCACCTATTGCGTCGAACATGGCGCTCGACCGATCGGAGCTCGGCGGTAACCGGTAGTACAGAAACCCGACGTACTTCGAAAGCATCGTCCGTGCTCGCGCGGAGAAGAGCTCTCCGTCCGGCGGCTCCCCGTAAAACCGCGGATCGAGGCGGGCTAGCGAGATCACGCCCTTCGGATTTTCGTCCGTCAGCCTCACGCCGAATACGTAGCGATAGTGCTTCGCGACCATGTGGATGTCGATCGGCGTCAGTCCGATGAGGATGACCTGCGTATTCGCGTAGTCGTTCGGATATAGCTGTTCCATGTAGCCAAACAGTGCGTCGTCCGCGATCTGTCCACGCTTCGGCTCAACAAACTCCGCCGGAATCGCGGCCGGCTTGAGCACCTCGACGTCGAGCCCGTACGCATCACGGAAATACGCAACCATCCCGCCAAGCTGCTCACCAGGCACGTTCCCCAGCGGCAAGATGCACACACGCTTCTCCGTGCCGCCGCATGAATCCGCACCCACAGGGTCGCTCGGCGCATCGAGGCAGCCCTCGAGTTCATCGCCCCTGCATGGGGCATCCGGAAACTGCGCGTCGCGTATCGGCTGGGCTCCGACGGGAAACGCGGGATAGGATACTTCCTCGTCGTATCCGTCGAACTGGAATTCGCTGCGGAACGTACGATCCCGATCGAGGGTGATGACCATGCGCGTCGGCAACTCCGTCGCCTCGTCGATCCACACCTCGATGGTCGCCGCGCCCGTGGCGCCCGGGCCGACAAGCCGGAGCAGCCTCGACACGTGCAGCCTTCCGCGGAAGCCCAACAGTCCGGCGTCGGCGCCGTCGTTGTTCGAGACGGCCTTAGCCTCGTCCATCGCGCGAACGACCGCCGGATAGTCGATCGGCGGTTCGTTTGGGTCGTCATCCGGTATCTCGCCCAGCGCCGTGCCGACGTTCCACGGGCTCTGCACGAGCCAGCTTCCGTCGCCGCGCTGAAGATAGAGATCGGACGCCATCAGCAGCTGCGCCACGACTTCATCGTCGGCCGCGTTATCACCGACGAGCGCCATCCGCGCATAGAGCGCGGTAGCCGGCGGCGCATACACGCCATCGCCTTCGATCGCGATCCCTTGATCGGATGCATCGATGGTGTACCGAATCCGAAACGCCAGCTTCGCATCGAACAGCTCGGCCGAGCGGGCCATCGTCGCCCTGATGCGCGCCTCAGCCGTCGCCTCGGCCTCCGGCGCCATCGGCCGTGAAGATGCACCGCCGAAGCATGAGACAGCGATCGCCCCGCAACCAAGCGCCATCAAGCAAAAACGGAACGCGGCTACGTGACGCATGCGCACACACTCCCACCTGAGTATCGGCCCGCACCCTTTCACAAAGCAGCGCCTCCGAGCAGATGTGATCCACCCATGAGCGCGCGGCCATAGACCTGAGCCAGGTCGCCCAGCGCTTCGGCCCCTGCACGCCTTAGCCCGCGCGGCGTCTCGCAACGCTGTTCTCGGCCAGCGCTTGGTACACACCGTACGGTCCCACATAGACGCCACGATTAGGCGCTGGCCACGACAGCCCTCGCACCGCCGTGAAAGCGCCGCATTCGCATTCGGACGCGTCGTACCCCTTGACAGGACACGGCATGGAGGACTATTTTCGACGCTGGCCGGTGGAGTACCCGGCCTGGAAGGGAGAATTCGTGGCGCCTAACACGTGGACGACATTCGGGAGGCAGGTGCGAAGGAGTCGCACGCTCATCATCGCCATCGCCGTCGCAGCCATCGCCATCATGGTTCTGCCCGCTCAACCATCGAAGGCGGCCCCGGGATCGGGCCCAACGGCCATCGTATCTCTCGGCGACAGCTTCATCTCCGGCGAGGCCGGCCGTTGGAACGGCAACAGCCTCAACATCCTCGGCACCCGCGATGGCACCGACCGTGCAGCGCGGTGTACGTGGATACTCTGCTCCTACGACGCCACGCGCGTGTACGGCTCGACGCACACCGGTTGCGACCGGTCCGATGTCGCTACCATCAAGAGCGCCGCCATCTCCGTCACTGAGAAGATCAACATCGCCTGCTCCGGTGCGCGATCCGCGAACATCTGGCGCGCATCTCAGGGCGGTCAGAGCTTCAAGGGCGAGGCCCCTCAGGCCGACCAGTTACTGGCGATCGCCCAGCAGAAGGATGTCAAACTCGTCGTCCTGACGATCTCCGCCAACGACTTCGGAT
>JANPBN010000118.1:0-4328 GCA_031430415.1 Dehalococcoidia bacterium | reverse complement strand
GTTGGTCGAGGACGCGCCGCCCAACGGGTCGGCATGAACGTAGGCGAACAGCAGCGTGGGCAGGACGAGTGCCAGCACGAGCAGCGCGACCGCCACCCACGGCACCCTTCCTCGGTGAGCCACCGGCCGAATCGGTCGTTTTGGCGGCGTCACAACCAATCACCAATCACGAATAACCATCGGCCTTCTTCCGCCGTTTGCTCGGCTGGACGCGCGGGGGTTCGCCGTCGGCCTTGGCGTAATGGGGGGGCCACGGGGCATCGCCCTGGCCCTCAGACTCCTGGCGGCGCATGAGATCGAGCAGCGGTTCCAGCGAGTACGCGACATCATCGATGCCCGCGGCGGGATCGCCGCGCTCGGCGAAGCGCTGCGGCACCGTGGCGATTGTGTACGCCGCCGGGTCGACGTCCGGCACCTCGGACCAGTCGAGCGGGCAGGAGACGCGCGCGTCGGGCAGCGGGCGCACGGAGTACGCCGAGGCGACGGTGCGGTCGCGGGCGTTCTGGTTGTAGTCGAGGAAGACGCCGTGGCGCTCCTCCTTCCACCACTTCGTCGTCGCGATCGCCGGGACGCGGCGTTCGACTTCGCGTGAGAGCGCGAGGGCGCAGCGGCGGACATCGCCGAACTCCCAGTTGGGCTCGATGCGGATGTTGATGTGAATGCCGCGGGAGCCAGAGGTCTTCGGGAAGCCCGCCATGCCCAGGTCGTCGAGCACGTTCTTCACGGCCATCGCGACGTCTCGGACGTCGCCCCACGATGCCTCGGGCGTTGGATCGAGGTCGACGCGCAGCTCGTCGGGATGGTCGACGTCGTTCGCTCGCACGGGCCACGGGTTGAGGTCGAGGCAGCCGAGATTTGCGGCCCAAATGATGTCCGCCACCTCGTCGGCAACTGCGAGGTTGGCGCTGCGGCCGCTGGGGAACGTGATGAGGGCGGTCTCGACCCAGTCGGGGCGCTTGTCGGGGGCGCGCTTCTGGAAGAACGGCTCCTCGGTGGCGCCGTTGACGTAGCGCTTCAGCACCATCGGCCGGCGCATGACGCCGCGGAGGGCGCCCTCGCCGACGGCGAGGTAGTAGCGGACGAGGTCGAGCTTGGTGTAGCCGGCTTGCGGGAAGAACACCTTGTCGGGATTCGAGATCGCGACCTCGCGTCCGCCTGCCTCGACCGTGATGGACTTTGTCGCCATATCGACAGGATGCCATATCCGAGGTGACGGGAGGGGTCTCTGGACTCGACATAAGCAGACTGCGAGATTGGGCGGGGCTGCCGTTGAGCTTGGGGCGTTTGGCACGCGGCATGGTGCGTTGGGTGGCCCGAATTGCCTGAGAACCCGTAAGAGTACGGGCGACCGCACAACCCATTCGCGCTCCGCGATCGCCCGATTGTCGTCGTTCCCCGGAATCGCGATGAGGTTCCAGAAACGATGCGTACGGAGCGTGTCATGACGTTGCAAGTGCAAGCGCGGCGGCCGTTGCGGCTCAACGCGTGGCTGGGGCGTCTACTGCGAGTAGTAGTGGCGCACGCCTGACGCACTGCTCGGCTCCACGCACGAGGAGAGGGCAGAGGCGCTGAAGTAGGCACGCACTGCGCACATCCATTCCGCGAGTAGTAGGAGTACCTATGACGTCCAGCACCATCGAACGAACCGATCGGAACGGAACGCAAGAAGAAGGCATGACGGCGCCCACGCCGAACGAAATGAAGGCGGGCGGCGTCGGAGCCGTGGCGGGCGGTGTCGCGGGCACCGTGACGGGTGGCGCCGTAGGCGCAGCCGGCGGCGGCGTCGTCGGGTGGGGCATTGGCATGACGTCGGGCACGCTGTTGGGCCTGATCGTCGGCATCTTCATGGGGCTCGCGATCGCGAGCAGCGGAGCGCGGGCATCTTCCGGAGACTAGCGTCGACGAGAAAGACCGGACCACGCGCAAGCCGCCGAAGCAGCACCAAGGGCCCGCGATCGCGGGCCCTCTCGGCGTGCCCTTCGGAGGGAGGAATGCGCGCTTGGCTCGAGGCGGGTAGGTTCGCGCAGGGAAGCGGCGCTACCGGAAGGCTCGCCTGGCAGGGGACTAGGCGCGAGTGTGTGCCGCCGCGTAGATCTCGACCTCAATCGGCTTGAAGCTGCCGTTGTTCGATTTTTCTGCGGAGCATGCCGTCACTCCCACGACGAGAGGCATCGCCACCCGCAAATCGAGATGGTCTCCGGCTACAGACGATGGCGTGCCGATGACTAACTGCCCGGAATGGTCAATGACGACGTTCATGAAGACATTGAGCGTCGTGGGGATCGCGTCGGGTGTGATTGCGTACGGGGCGAGGCTGCGCACGAGATTTTCGAAGCAGCTTGGGTGGTACTCGTGGTCGTCGTAAAGGATCTCAAACGTTTGAGGGCTGCATGGAGTGAGGAGAAAGTCGTGGCGGCCCGCGGTGTCGTCGACGATGACGAACATGGGACGGCTGCGGTTGGAGTAGAGCGTGTCGCCGGTGGACGGATAGATCGTGTTGGCGTAGTCGATGGTGCGCCCCGACGACAGCCACTCGCGCGTGTCCGCGCTTGCGAACGCCACCAGATCCGACACCTGTTCGCCTTGCGGATCGATGATGCGCAAGACTTGACCCTCGTCGAGCGTGAGGCCCATACCGGACTGCGGGGGAATGTGGTGGCGCGCGATCAACGCGCCATGGTCAGGCATCGAACCGGACGGGGCAGCGCCAGTCGCCTCGAACTTCGCGGCCGGAGTATTGCTTCGCTTCTGTGTGTTCTCCGAAGTTCGTGAGGTTCGGGTTGATGTCTCCCTCGAGCTTTTCGTCGCGGCCACGGATGACTTCCTGGATCCGCGCGAACTGACCGGACTTGCGGAGATCCTCGAACTGAGCGTGGGAGTTGAATGCCAGCGCTGGCCAGGAGAACGTGCGTGCCCAGCGGCTTCCCGAGGGAGCGAGGCCGACGATGAAGAAGGCGCGGCCGGCGAAGCTGAACGAGAATTCGGGCAGCGTGACATCGCGGCTCACGGTCTCGTCCCAGTTCGTTCCGTCGATCTCGTGCAGCAGTTCGAGTTGCTTCCAGAGCAGGCCCTCGAACTCCTCCGGCGTGATGATCTTCGGCGCGTCGAACACGGCGACGAACGTGGTGAAGTCACCGACGATGGTCGGTTGATCTTCGACGAATGACTGCAGATCCTTCGCCAGCACAGAGGTCGTATCCGCCGTAGCCAGCTCCGGATACATCGCGAACCGGTAGCTGCCCTGGTTCATCGCTGACCGAGCGCCGACGCACGGGTACTCCGGGTCGAGGACAAGCGCCCGAAAGGCTGCGTGCACACGTTCCGCGAGTGCTGGCGCAGGGGCGCCATCGGCCGCCATGACGAGGCTCGTGCCGTCGAGCAACGCGTATGAGCTGCCGGGGCCTTCGTCTTGCTTGATTGGCATCTACGAAGTGTAGCCATCTGCATCGAGCAATTCGGCCGTTACGGACGGCGGTTCAGAGATAGCTGCCACATCGCCACGGGCGCGTAACGTCGCATGCCGCGGATGCAACGATCTTGGCGTCGACGGCGGCGGTGACGCGTCGAACGTCCGGTCGAGCCTCCTCAGGCAGCATGCGCGCGTGGCGGATTCTCTGGCCGATGGGGGGTGATTTCCGCCATACTCCCGGCACATCCGTCTCTGGGGTCAAGCTCAAGCGGCGGGCAGCAGGCGACAATCGCAGCCAATTTCGCATGAAGGGTGACAATTCTATGGACGTCAAGACAACACTTCAGCACCAAATGCAATCCTTGCACGGCACAATGGACGCAGCGATCTGCGATTGCTCCGCAGAGGTGCTCGCCAGGAAACTTCCTAATTCAACGATCAACTCTGTTGGCGCCGTCTACGCTCACACAGTTTTCAGCGAGGATGGGCTCGTCAACGGCCTGATCAGGGGCGGCACTCCCGTGTACATCGCCGGCGGTTGGGCGGCCAAGGTGGGCCTCGAGATGCCGCAGGGCGGCATGGAGCCGGACTGGAACGTCACGCTTCCGCTGGACGTTTTTCGCCAGTACGCCGCGGCGGTGGCCCAGGCCACCGGCGAGTACCTCGCCTCGGCCAGCGACGCCGAGATGGAGCGTGTCGTCGATCCAGGGTTCGCGCCTCCGATGCCCGTCCGGACGATGTTCGCGAACGTCCTGGCGTGGCACCTCGCAACGCACCAGGGGGAGATCTCGGCCCTCAAGGGCGTCCAGGGCGTAGACGGCCTCGTCTTTACTCACTAACGCGCGGTGGAGCGGGAGGCGGAAGACGCGTCAGTGCGTGATCCCACCGCGGCACAGATCGAGCATTTGGAATACCGAAG
>JANPBN010000117.1:0-3961 GCA_031430415.1 Dehalococcoidia bacterium | reverse complement strand
CCCCGCATCCCAAATCATTGTTGGGGGGGGGCCCCCCGGCCCCCCCCCTCCCCGGAGTCACCTTCTCCTACGGGCACGGACCGAAGCCCTGCGCCACCTGGCTCAGGTCAGTGGCGTTGATGTTGCCGTCCTTCGTCACGTCAAAATTGAGAAAGTGTGGGAGGTTCGGCACAACGTAAAGGCCGAACGCCGACGCGACCTGGGAGAGATCGGTCGCACTCACGGTCAGGTCGGCGTTGATCGATACCACCTCCCGCCGGTCGCCGCAGCCATCACCATCGCTGTTCGTGCTGCCGGTTGATGTCCCGTAGTAGCAGAACTCCCGCGCGTCGTTGACGCCGTCGAGATCAGCATCGCCGGGCGTCGAGCATGCCGCAGGAGCAGCGTTGACGACGTTAGGGTTGGTGCCGAACGTGCACTCGGCGCCATCAAGCATGCGGTCGCCGTCGGTGTCGCGGCTCGTCGGGACGGTGGCACCGGTGGCCGAAGCACACGGCGGGCCGCCGGTCTCCGTGGCATCGGCTATGTAGTCGTTGTCGTCGTCGCCGTCGCAGGCATCGCCAAGCGCGTCCGAACTCGGCCACGTCAGGTCATCGAACGTCCTGCCGGGCGAGAGGTCGGTGTAGTTGCCGTCGCTGTTCGCCTGCGCAGGATTGACGACGGCCGGGCAGTTGTCGACACCCGACAGGAGATTCGCCGGGCCGCTATGCAGCGTCGCCGCGAGGTCGCCGAAGCCGTCTGCGTCGGTGTCCGCGAGGCACGGACTCGTACCCTGCCCCTGCTCGACGATGTTCGTCGCTCCGTCGCCGTCGGTGTCCGCGCCAGCATCTGGCAACGAGGGGTTCGTCGCCGCGCAGGTCGCCGTCCAGTACGCGATCTCCCAGCTATCGATGAGCCCATCGAAGTCGCTGTCGAACAATCCGGCGGCGCCGGGCGGCGGCGCAAAGGGCACGAATCCGGTGCAGATCCCGCCCGGGTTTGTCGTGAGCGTCATCTCGATGCTATCCGGCAGACCATCGAGATCGCTGTCGGGCGGACCGATGGCGGCGCCACAAACGGGCTCCAGCGCATCAGGCGCGCCGTCGGCATCTGCGTCGCCCGCCCAGACGACGTCCATCGCGTCGAGGTTGTCGCTGGCGATGCAGCCCACGCGAACCGAGCAGAGGCCGAGCCCTTCGGACGAGAAGATCGGGAACGGAGCAGCGCCGATGAACGGCGACGTACCCCACACATCGCCGGGCAGCTTGATGCCCGGTGCGCACACGGCCGGCAAGGGGCTGAGCGGAGCCAGCGACGGTGAACCCGGCGCCAACGAGAATGCGACGAAGTCGGTGGGATGCGGACCGAATGTTCGCGCCGGAACCGTCGCTCCGCCCAGACCAGGGAAGGCGGCCGCCGAGTCGCCGACAAGCAGCGCATCGATGTCATCGCCGGCGGCGAGTCCGAGCGCGGCTGGGCCAGCGTATACGCTCCACCCCGTGGCGGATCCCGGGTCGGTGACCAGCACAGCTGCCGCGCTCACACCCATCATTCCGGCGGTGGCCGGATCGACAGTGAAGAACACGGGCGCGTCCGGTAGCCCATCAGGTCCGGAGAGCGGTCCCGAGAGGAAGGTCTGATAGTCGACCGCGCCCGGGCCGAGCAGTTCGTAGGCGTCGACATCGTCGAACGGGCCGATGAAGGGCGGATCGATGAGTCCACCTATGCCAGGCACAAAGAGCGGCGGAAACACGTTCACGCCGTTGCCGTCGTAGACCTGCATATTGCCGCCGAGGCCGCATGCCACGGGTCCGAACGGCGGCGGAATGACGGGCGCTGCCATCGCGAAGATGTCCGACCCGGCAGCGCCTTCGCCTGCGACGCCCTGGGTCAGGACGTTTTGGGCGGGCACCGGCGGCAGCCAGAAGCCACCCGCCGCCGCGTTCGTGACGGAGAACTGGAGCGCGAGCGGGCCAGCACCAGCACCGGCAGCCAAGAGGCCGTCGTCGCCGTAGGATATGCCGTCGACGTTGCCGCCGACCGGCACGCCCAGCGCGGCCGCGGTGATCGCGACGACGGGCGGCGGTTGCGGGCCACCGAGCGTCGGTGCGCCGGTCGCTGGATCGAGGATGCCGCCGGGCGTCAAGACTCCGGCCGATGGCGAACCAGGCGTGAGCGAGAACGAGGGGAACGCGTCGAGGGGGCCCGCGGGTGAGAGGGCGCCGCCGCCGAGGACAACAATCGCGACCATCGCGGACTTGAGGAACATGCGCATCGGACACCTCCAGTCTGCATCGGAGGCACGTGCCCGGAGGTTCGGCGAGGCAAGGAGAGCCGACCACACGGCCAGCTCCCCCAAGCTTTCCGTAGCGTTCGCATTCGTCCGGCGCACCTGCGACCTGCGTAGGAGGCTATTTGGCGCCAATCAGACCGTAATGTCAAGAGGTAGTGTCGGGGCGAGGTAAGGAACCGGGGAGATCTCCGAGGGGACTGCGCGCAATCGGGTCAGTCGTCGTCGCCCATGAGGCGCTGGGCGACGAGGAAGCCGATCATCAGGAGTCCCGTCATGAGGCCCACCGGCGCACCGGCATCACCGCCGACGAACCCGGCCGCGGCCTGCGCCGGCGAGGCGAAGACAGCGCCGCTGCCGAGCAGCAGCACCGCGAGCATGATGGCCGTGAGCGCCTGTCGCATCTCGTACTCATCCTTTGGCGGGCGCTCCATTAGGGGAACGCCACTAAGGGAGTTATCGGCAGGAGGGCGCGACAGTTGTAGGCCCGATAGAGAACAAAGATTCGACTGGGATGCCGACCGCTGTTACACTCGCCATGATGACGATGACCGCGTCGCAGGGATCGCGCACCGAACAGCGGCGACGTCGCTGGCGTGGCCGCCCCCGCCCGGCATCGATCCCGACCGGCGATTGGCCCGACCACATCGGCCGCCTCCTGGCGATGCGTGGCATCACTGATGCCGAAGCGGCCGGGGCCTTTCTCGCACCACCCGGCGCCATGCCCGACTCGTACGCGCTGCCCGCGCTCGATGTCGCGATCGAGCGACTGCTCCGCGCCGTCACGACGGCCGAGACGGTCGCCATCTTCGGTGACTTCGATGTCGATGGCGTCACGTCCGCGGCACAACTGGCGCAGGCGATCGGTGCGCTTGGCGGCGTCGCGATGCCGTACGTGCCGGACAGGTTCAGCGAGGGCTACGGCCTGAACATTCCCGCGATCGAGCGGCTGCGCGCGGCCGGCGCCACGCTGCTGGTCACGGCCGACTGCGGCACGAGCAGCGTCGTCGAAGTGGCCAGGGCGCGCGCGATCGGGATGGATGTGATCATCCTCGACCATCACACGGTGCCGCCGGTGCTGCCTGATGCCAACGCGCTCGTCAACCCAAAGCTGACCGATGCGCACCCCGGCGGCCTGCTCGAACTGGCGACGGCGGGACTCGCATTCCACGTCGCATCGGCGCTGCACGCGGCCGCCGGCAAGCCGTTCGACGCAACGGCGTACATCGACATCGCCGCGCTCGGGACGGTGTGCGATATGGCGCCGCTCATCGACGAAAACCGCCGCCTGCTTCGCACGGGGCTGCCGGCTATCACGAGCACGCGGCGCCCCGGCCTGCGAGCGCTGCTCGATGTAGCCGGCACTGCCGCGCCTGGCCGCGCGGGCGCTTCGCAGAACGCCGTCACCGCCGAGGACATCGGCTACAAGCTGGGGCCGCGGCTGAACGCTGCCGGCCGCATCGAACACGCGAATCTCGCTCTGGAACTCCTGATGACCGACGACGAGGAGCGCGGCCGCGAACTTGCGCACCATCTCAGCGAACTGAACCGCACGCGCCAGCAGCGCACGGCGGATGCGGTCGCGCTAGCGCAGCAGATCGTCGGCGATGGCGAGCCGCCGGCTCTGATCATGATCGGCCACGAAGATTTTTCGTCGGGCATCGTCGGGCTGATCGCGTCGAAGCTCGTGAA
>JANPBN010000116.1:0-25353 GCA_031430415.1 Dehalococcoidia bacterium | reverse complement strand
GCGGGCTTCCTCGCTGCTCACGCCGTCCGTGTGTTCGCCCTGGGCGGCCGCGGCGCTTCGTCCGAAGGCGAATCGTCGTGGCTCGCTGGTGGTGCTCATGCGGCGGAGGCCGGTCAACCGATAGGTTCGCTTGGTCACCCGCTGCAACCCCATCGAAGGCGTGGACTCAAGTCGCATCTCACCGTTCACGATGTCAGAATAGGCGGTCGATGTTAGCGTGCGGTTAACGCGCGTCAAGGGCGGGTTAACGGTCTCGGATGCTCCATCGATTGACTTTGGCGCCCGTGGTCGAGAGGATCAGCCCCCAAGGCGCGTTTCCGAAAGGGGAGTTCTATGCCCGTGATGAAGGCGGAAGAGCGGGATGCGTTTCTGGCTGAGACGAGGCTGGGGATGCTGTCGACGCTCGCGGACGACGGATCGCCGGTCATGGTACCTGTGTGGTTCGAGTGGGACGGCGCGGATGTGCGCGTCTTTTCGAGTGTCACTGCTGGCAAGGTGATCCGGCTCCAACGGGACGCGCGAGCCTCGTTGCTGGCGCCGAACAGCGTGAGCGAGCCTGAGGCGTGGGTGGCGTTCGATGGCGAGGTGACCATCGAGATCGCCGGGGCGATCGAACTGGCCGAGCGGCTGGCGCATCGCTACTGGGACATGACGAACGATGCGCGCCGAGCGACGGTGGAGGCGTGGCGTGGCGCGGCGGGATATCTCCGCGTTCTTCGGCTTACGCCGACGCGCATTCGCACGTACCACGGCTAGGCCGATCGCCCACACACAAGCTACTCCAGAAGTCGTTCGCTAGATGCGGTCCGCGTTCCAGAAGTGGAGCAGCGTTTCCGGGAGTAAGGCGTCGATGCAGCGGCGGATCGCAAGCGGCGGTCGCGGGCGCACCAGGTCGCTGGCGCGTCGCTGCCCGAGCAATGCGCCAAGTGTGGCGGATTCGTCGAGCGCGAAGTCGGGGCGTGCACGGGTGATTCGCGCGGATGCCGGGCGTACATCGAGTGTGGCGGTGTCGCCGTCGGGGGCGAGCAGGCCGAGGCGAAACGGCGCGCCACGATGCTTGTTGGCGCGGTCGCTCAGGCCGGGCAGGAGCGACGCGAGGAGCGCTTCGAGCGAGACGATGCGCATCATCATCGGATACGTGGTGTCCATCGATTCTCTGGTCGACGGCAGCGTGCGGTAGGCGTTCGCGATTGCGTGCTCGGAGGGCACCGGGGCCGGGCCGGAAACGCCTCGTACCCGGGTCCGCCGCGCCGATTCAGCGAGTAGCGTCGTCATCGCCGCGGCGAAGCCGTGGGCGTATGCCGCGTCGAGCACCTGAAAGCCGTGGTCTCGTGTTCGCACGCGCACGTAGGCGACGATGCGACCGGAGTGTTCGGCGACGAGGCAGCCCGCGATGTTCTCCGGCAGCCACGCGCGGGCGTCGCGCCAGGTGCGTGCGGTGCGCCGGACGGCGCCTGTCGTGCCAGCGATCGTGCGGCGATGGAGCGCCAGCAGGGCCGGAACATCGGTGTCGTCGATTGGGCGAACGCCGCAGGACCGATCGCGGGGCAACTGCGCGACTTCGCGTCCATCGACAGAGAAGCCTGGCTGGCGGACGATGCGCCACCCGAGACGTTCGTAGAAGGCCGGGATGCCGGTGAAGAGGAAGCCGATCGGCATGTTGCTGCGATGCATCACGTCGGCGGCGTCCATGAGGAGCGCAGACGGCAGGCCCATGCCGCGTGCATCCGGGTGCGCTGCGACGGAGCCGATGCCGCCGGCACGTACGGGGACGCCGCGGAGCATCATGGTGCGCGCGAAGATCCTGACGTGCGCCAACACGCGTCCACGATCCTCGGCGATGCGCACCTGGCGCCAGCGCAGCGTCGAGTCGCCCTCGGTCTGATCGACGAACAGCTGCACGGGGCCATCGAACGCCGCATCGAGAACACGATAGACGCCGGGCAAGTCGCCGGTGCGCGCCGCCCGGATGGCGATGCTCATGCGGGCCGCGTCGCCCAGAGATCGAGACGGACGTAGTCGGCGATGTAGTCGCCGGCGTTGTCGCCGCCGCGGGCGCGCTTCGTCTCAGCGACGATGGCGCGTGCGTACGCGTCTCCGAGATCGCCGGGCAGGCGGGCGATGTGATCGCGAAGCAGGATCGTCTTCACGTAGAGCGCGGCGTCGTCGTCGGTGGCGAACGGCACGGGCTGTGGCCAGAGATTCGCGCGGACATCGGCCCAACCCGCGGCCTCGAGGGCGGCCTTCGCTTGCTCCGGTGTGCGGTATTTCTTCGAGTCCTGGAAATCGCCGAGGTGCGGGGCGAACCGTTCGTCTCGCCGGACGACCGCGACCGCGGCAAGCACGTTGGCGTTGTTTCCGAAACCTCCGCATTGGGCGCGGAGTTGGCCGCCGGGCTTCGCGGCACGGAACAGGCCGCCGAAGAGCGCGGCGTCGTCGGGGATCCAGTGGAACACGGCGTTGGAGAAGACGCGGTCGACCTGCTCGGGCAGCGCGAAGTCCGTGAGGCCGGCGTGTATCGGCATGATGTTTGTGACGCCTCGCTCCTTGATCTGAGCCGTGAGTGAGGCAATCATCTCGGCCGAGGCGTCGACGGCGTAGATGCGGCCACGTGGCAGCTTCGCGTGCAGGTCGAACGTGACGGATCCGGAGCCGCAGCCGGCGTCGAGCACGGTTTCGGCGCCGGTGAGAGCGAGATCGTCGATGACGGCCTGTGCCCAGCCGCGCATCGGCGTGCCGATGCGTTCGTACGTCGCGGCGTCCCAGGATGTGTTCGCACTCATTGGATCCCCTTCGGTTTTGCGCTTCGTGGCACTCGCATTCTAGGCTGAATGAGCGCATTGAAGGAGACCGCACCCATGGCAATCACCTGTCCCCGCGATCAGACGCCGCTCACGCTCGGCCAGGAGCACGGCATTGAGGTCGATCGCTGCTCGCAGTGCAACGGCGCCTGGTATGAGTTCGAGGAGCTGGCTGCGCTGGAATCTACCGTGGCCAGCGAGGATCAGCGGACCGGCACCGTGGAGTTCGCGACGCGGTCGAGCGACATCGCCTGTCCCGTGTGCGGCCAGCCGATGCGCGCGTTCAACTATCGTGCCTACAATCTCGAGCTCGATGCCTGTTCGGGCGAGCACGGCTTTTGGCTCGACGAGGGTGAGTCGAACCGCGTCCGCGAGGTGATGCGCGAGCGCGTCAACGGGCTTCGTCGCGCCGGTTCGGCGCAGAAGGCGTGGCATCGCACCAAGGGCGGATCCGGTGGCGGGGTGATCGACCAGATCAAGGGCTTGTTCCGCCGCTAACTCGGCATGCAACACGAGCCATGAGCGACCGGCACGAGCCAGGGGAGACCGGCATATGGCCGCATACGTCATCGTCGAGATTGAGACGCATGACCCCGAGTTGATGGCGCAGTATCGCGAGGCCGCGGGGCCGACGGTCACGCAGCATGGCGGGCGCTACATTGCGCGGGGCGGCGCGACGATCACGCTTGAAGGCGGCTGGGATCCGCAGCGCATCGTCATCCTCGAGTTCGCGACGGCCGAGCAGGCGCAGGCGTGGTGGCAGAGCGAGGAATACGCTGAGGCGAAGGCTCTGCGCCAGCGCGCCGGCACGACGCGGATGCTGATCGTCGATGGCGTTCCGGATTAGGCAGCAGACCTAACCGGCTCGGGCTGCTTCGACTGCGGCGAGGCCGGTGCGGCAGCGGGCGGCGTCGCGCGGCAAGCGCTCTCGATCACAGAACGCCAGGCCGTCGACGTAGGCGCGCTCCGCCTCATCGAGCAGGCCGAGTTTGAGCGCAAGGCCGCCGACGAGCGGCGCGAGCGCGCGGCCTAGCAGCGTCGAGAAAACAGCGCCGGACGGGTTGCGGTCGCCGCCGATACAAGCGCGGTATACCTTCTGCAGCGTCTCGTTGTCGCCGAGTGCGAGCAGGCACTCGAGGAGTGCAGACGCCTCCTGCGCGAGGTCATCCTCCCAACGGCGCTCGACGGCCAGCCACGCATGGAACGCCTCGGCGGCCGCGTCTGTCTTGCCGGCGCGGAAGAGCGCGCCGGCGGCGGCGGCGTGGATCTGGCCCACGGCAGTCGTGGCGCGGCCACCGCGCTCCGGGTTGACGAGCATACGGAGAACGCGCTCGCCGTCGCCCTGCTCCTCGGCGATCCACATGCGGAAGAAGTCGGCGCGGATGTCGGCCTCGCCCGGTGCGCCGGCGAGCAACTCCTCGCATCGCGCGAAGTCGCCGCGGCCGAAGGCGACGCCGACCAAATCGAGCAGCGCGAGTTGCGACTGGAACACGAGATGCGTCGCCTCGGCGTACTGGCGCGAACGCTCGGCCAGCGCGTAGCCGCGATCGAGTGCGCCGAGTTCAATCGTCCGGAATCCGGCGTTGCGCAGCACGTAGGCCGCCTCGGTATGGCAGCCAAGCTGCGCGAACGCCTTGTGCGCCTCTTCCGCGCGCGCCTGGCCTGCGTCGAGGTCGCCCGAGTCGAGCGCGTCCCACGATGCGCGCTCCGTGCGTGCCGCCAGCACGTCGGCGATGCCGTATTGCTCGGCGAGCGACATCGCTTCGGCGTAACCCGTCTCCGGGTCGTCGGTGAACCAGCGGTGTCGCAGCAGCAACCGAGCCCGAAGCCCGGGATCTGCGTCACCCAGCGCCGTGAGCGCCTCGGCGGCCATCGCGCTGAGCCGTTCGGGAGGGCCCCAGATGCGGACGATCTCGAGCGTCGCGCGCGCCTGGGCGATGGCGTCGCCGCGTTCCTGGCAGAGCGAGATGGCGCGGCGCAGCGTGCGCCAGCCTGTTCGGGCGTCGGAGAGGTTCCAGTAGCAGCGGCCGAGGGCGGTGAGGACGGCTGCCTCATCGAAGCCGCTATCGGGCGGTGCTTGCGAGGCGGCGGTGAGCGCCTGCTCGTACGCGTCTACGGCGTCGCGCCAGAGCGTCGACGCTTCGGCCGCCGCGCCGGCGTCGACCAGTGCCGAGAGTGATGCGTTCGTCATGGCAATCATGGTACCCCGTGCCGTCAAGGGCGGCCCGACGCGACGCCTTCGATGAAAGCGGCGCGTAGGGATATCGTCGGTCGTGCGCACATTGCGTGTAGGGGAATCCGGCCGCCCCTCGGCTAAGCTTGAGGAGTGAAACGAATGGTGGCTTCGAAACGCGCACGGATCGCAGCCAGTGTGTTGAGCGCGGTTGCTCTCGGTGTCGCGGCCGCGCTCACAGCTGCGCTTGCCTGGGGCGTGTGGCGATCCGACGATGGCGAGACCCCGCATGACGCGGCCATCCAACAAGCGCCCATTGACACCGGCAATGCCGCTATCGACGAACTCCTGCTCCTGCTCCAGCAGCACGATGTCGACGGCCTGATCGAGCGCGTGCAGCTTCTGCCCGAGCCCTGCACGCCCTCCGACGAGCGGTTCGGACGGCTCCCCTGTCCGGAAGGAGTGGCGGTGGGAACGGACGTTCCAGGGTTCGCCATCGGCGGATGCGAGCTCACCTATGCCGCGTCCCCCGACGAAGCGCGCGAATGGTTCCAGTATGTGTTGGGCGCCCGAAGCGATCGCTCCTCGATCTTCGCGATCGGAAGGCAAGCGCTCGGGAAGCACCGAGACCCTTACGACGTTGTCGTGCTCACGCCCGGGCGGCGGCCGCTCGCTGGCGAGCCGGCTTCGTTGTGGTACGTCACGCCGGCGGGGAAGATCGTTCGTCTGGAGACCGAATGCGTTCCGTACGGTGGTGCGCAGGTGATCGAGGCCCGCGGGTTGGGCGCCGGCGGACTACTGCCGCCGCAAGTCTCATGTGCGCCCGATCCGGTGGCGATCACTTTCGTGGTCATCGCTGTGCATCGTGATTTTGGGCCGCAGATCGTCGGAGAGATCGTCGATCAGGAGGGCGTGATTGTCGGCGAGAGGGTGATCGTGACCGCCTTTGCCCGGGACGGTCTTGGCTTCCAGGTGGGCCGAACGCCCCCCGCTGAGGTCGCGCGGCTGCCCTCGGCGTACGATCGTATCGAAGATATCGCTCCGGGTACGCACCTGCGTGTCGAGGGAGTGCTCCGGTCGAACTGCACTATCGACGCATCGCGTCTGACACTGATCTGACGGGACGATCATTCGCGTCAAAGGCGATACCCTGATGGCATGGACAACACGAACGAACGCGGCGATGGGGACAAGGCGGAGATAACGCCAGTCGAGCCGCTGGAGCCGCTGTCACGGCGGACGAACGCCACGCGCCAGCGACTGCGCCGACGGACGGGCTCCGGCGACCGCGACCTCGACCAGAAGATCGCCGATCTGGTGGCTACGGTGGATGTCGCTGACGCGGACCTGCTGCAGCAGGGCGTCGAGACGCTGTTCCGCATGAGCACGGTGGCGAACCGCGCTGAAATGAAACTCGTGAGCAGGTCGCTGCGCGAACTCGGGCGCGCGTTTCGCATCTTTGCGCCGTATCGTGCGAAGCGGAAGGTGAGCCTCTTTGGTTCGGCGCGGACGCCTGCGGATCATGGCGACTACCGCATCGCACGGGAGTTCGGCGAGACGATCGTCGCGCGCGGATGGATGGTCATCACAGGCGCGGGCCCGGGCATCATGGAGGCGGGCCACGAGGGCGCGGGCGCGGCGAACAGCTTTGGCGTCGGCATCAAGCTGCCGATGGAGCAGGGCGCCAACGGCTTCATCGCCGGCGACCCGAAGCTGATCGACTTCAAGTACTTCTTCAACCGGAAGATCATGTTCGTGAAGGAGTCGGATGCGTTTGTGCTCTTCCCCGGCGGCTACGGCACGCTCGATGAAGGCTTTGAGCTTCTGACGCTGATGCAGACAGGCAAGGCGGCGATCCGGCCCGTCGTGCTGCTCGAACCGGAAGACGGCACGTATTGGGAGGAGTGGCTGACGTTCGTCAGGGAGCACCTCGTCGAACGCGGACTGTGTTCGATGGAAGATCTGTCGCTCGTCGAGAGCGCGCACTCGGCCGAGGCGGCGGCGGCGATCATCGAACGCTTCTACAGCAACTACAACTCGGCCCGGTACGTGGGCGAGCGCCTGGTGATCCGCGTCCGCCGCGCGCCCTCTAAGGAGCAGCTTGCGCAGATCAACGAACAATTCGCGGATCTGGTGCTACGCGGCCACATCACAGCGATCGGCATCACGCCCGAGGAATCACGTGACGGCGACAACCCGGATCTGGAGCGGATCGCGTTCTTCCCGCGCTCGAACTTCGGGCGTCTGCGACAGCTGATCGATGCGCTGAACTTGCTCTCGTAGGGCTCTCCCGTCCCACTGCGTTGCCCCGTACACTTTCCCGGCTGGACAACTGCAATCGCTCGGGAGGCTGTGCGCGTGGTGCTGTCGCAAGTCATCGAACCAATCGTCGAGAGCGACGAGGCTATCCGTAAGGCGCTCGAATCGGCGTTCCTGCCGGCGCTGGTGCCCGCGCTTGCACACGCGACGGGCGACCTGTCACTGCTGCGCGAGGATCTGCGCGCCACGGCTGTCGGGCCCGGAGCGGAGCAGGGTGGCCTCAACGCCATCCAGCAGGCCGCTGCGCGCGAGCTGGCGTTCGATGCGATCCGCCGGCTGCGCGACGGTGTGCTTGCCCCGGTCAGCGATGATGAGACGATCATCCGGGCGATCATCGACTACATGTCAGGCGGCAATGCGACAGAAGACTATCTGCCGATGTTGCTCGAAGAACTCAAGGGCGCGGAACACGATGAGAAGGTGCCGCACTGGCAGATGCCGAAGGGCACGCAGTTCTTCGTGGCGATTGCGGGCGCGGGCATGTCCGGCATCCTTGCGGGCATACGTCTGAAGCAGGCGGGCATCCCGTTCGTGATCATCGAGAAGAACGCGGACGTCGGCGGGACGTGGTTCGAGAACACGTATCCGGGCGCGCGCGTCGATGTGACAAACGCCTTTTACAGCTACTCATTCGCGCAGAAGAACGACTGGCCGAAGTACTTCTCGCCGCAGGATCTGTTGCTCGAGTACTTCCAGAACGTCGCCGAGAAGTACGGTGTCCGCGATGCGATTCGGTTTTCGACTGAGGTCTTGTCGGCCGAGTTCGCCGAGGATCGCGCGACGTGGTCGCTACGCATCCGCGGCGCAGACGGGGTCGAGGAGACAATTGAGGCACAGGCGTTCATCTGCGCGACGGGGCAACTCAACCGTCCGAACATGCCGAACATCGAAGGCATGGAAACGTTCGCCGGCCCGTCGTTCCATTCGGCGCAGTGGGACCACAGCATCGATCTCAAGGGCAGGCGAGTGGCCGTCATCGGCACCGGGGCGAGCGCAGCGCAGTTCGTGCCGCTGATCGCGACTGATGCGGCGCATCTCGACGTGTACCAACGCACGCCGGCGTGGTTCCTGCCGGTGCCGACGTATCACGACGACATCCCGGAAGGCCTGCGCTGGCTCTTCACGCACGTCCCCCACTATGCGCAGTGGTACCGCTTATGGATCTTCTGGAACACGACGGACGGCCTGCTGGCGATGGCGACGGTCAACGATGCCTGGCCGCAAGACGGGCGCGCGATCAGCGCTGAGAATGACTTTCTGCGCGCGATGCTTACCGGCTTCATGCAGGCGCAGTTCGCGGACCGCCCCGACCTGATCCCGAAGGTATTGCCGCAGTATCCGCCGGCGGCAAAGCGCATGCTGCTCGACAACGGCGCATGGGCCTCGACGCTGAAGCGTGACGATGTGGAGTTGATCACCGACAAGATTGCGCGGATCACGTCGTCAGGCGTGACCACGGAGGGCGGCGCCGAGCGCCCAGTCGATGTGATCATCTACGGCACGGGCTTCCGCGCGTCGCAGTTCGTGGCGCCGATGGAGGTGAGGGGCCGTGGCGGCGTGTCGCTCGCGGCGCAGTGGCAAGGCGACGCGCGCGCGTACATGGGCGTCGTCGTGCCGAACTTCCCGAACTTTTTCATGATGTACGGGCCGAATACGAACATCGTGGTGAACGGGAGCATCATCTTCTTTTCGGAGTGCGAGATGCAGTACATCCTGGGGTGCCTGAAGCTGCTCGTGACGGGTGAGCGCCGCGCCCTCGACTGCCGGCAGGACGTTCACGATGCGTACAACGTGCGCATCGATGAGGCGAACCGAAAGCGGGCCTGGGGCGCGAGCAGCGTGAACAGTTGGTACAAGAACGAGTTCGGGCGCGTCTCTCAGAACTGGCCGTTCAACCTGGTGGAGTTCTGGAAGCTGACGCGCGAGCCGAATCCGGACGACTTCACGTACATCTAGCTTCGCCGCCACTGCCGATAGGTGCGTTTGGCTCGGCGCGGCATTCGCGCGCGCGGTGGCATGTGCGACACTGGTGCGATTCGGGCGAGACAGCACTGAGGCACGCAACCGCATGACCGACACGACGACGCGACCGATCGAGATGCACTGGTTCTTGCCGACGACCGGCGATGGACGCTCCGTGCTCGACTTCTTCCCGGATCCCGGCAAGAAGCGGCCGTCATCGGGCCAGCGTGTGGCGGACATCGGCTATCTGCGGCAGATCGCGCAGGCGGCGGATCGCCTGGGTTTCGTCGGTGTGCTGACTCCGACGGGATCGCAGTGCGAGGACGCGTGGTTGGTGTCGGCAGCGCTCGCCGCCCAGACCGAGCGACTCAAGTACATCGTCGCGTTTCGCCCGGGCTTCGTGCTGCCGACACTGGCAGCGCAGATGGCGGCGACGCTGCAGCGCGTGTCCGGCGGCCGCACGATCATCAACATCGTCACCGGCGGCGATCCGATCGAGCAGAAGACGTACGGGGACTTTCTCAGCCATGACGAACGCTACGAACGCACGGGCGAGTTCATCGACGTGATGCGCCGCTGCTGGGAGGGGAAGCCGTTCGACTTCGCGGGCGCGCACTTCAACGTCGAGCGGGGCGGTCTGCGCCGCCCGTCCGGCATGTCGCCCGAGAGCGGAGTCGGCGCCGATCAGCCACTCGTTTACTTCGGTGGCGCGTCACCGGCGGCGGAGGCGATCGCGGCAAAGTACGTCGATGTCTATCTGCTGTGGGGCGAACCGCCGGCGTGGGTCGCCGAGCGCATCGAACGGATGCGCGGCCTCGCTGGCGCGCACGGACGCACGTTGCGCTTTGGCATACGACTTCATGTCATCGCGCGGGACACCGAGGCCGAGGCATGGGGCGAGGCGGCAAAGCTGCTGAGTGATATGCCGCAGGAGCAGATCGAGGTGGCTCAGAAGCGGTTCGCGAAGCAAGAGTCCGTCGGGCAACAGCGGATGGTGGCGCTACACAATGGCCGCCTCGACATGGAGGCGCTGACAGTGTCGCCGAACCTGTGGTCGGGCATCGGCCTCGTTCGCGGCGGTGCGGGTACGGCGCTTGTCGGCAGCCATGAACAGGTCGCGGACCGCATACGCGAGTATGCCGCGCTCGGCCTCGACACGTTCATCCTGTCTGGGTATCCGCACCTCGAGGAGGCGTACACGGTGGGCGAGCACATCCTGCCGCGCGTACGCGACATCACCGCGCCGATCGTGTCGCCGGCAGTGGCCGCGCGCGGCTAGCGTCGATCGGGCTACTCGACGAACGTGCGGGAGAGCGTCGTGAAGGTGCAGGTGTAGACGTCGCGGCTCCAGCCCGGCGACTGGAACACGGCTGACTGGATCGGGCTACCCGTCGCGACGCGCCCCTTCTCGGCGCCGGATTCGATGTCGAGGACGACGACGTGCTCGGTCGTGCCGTTGAAGTCGTTGACGACGATCTCACCTGTCTCGGGGAACAGCAAGAAGTGGTTGCTGGCGCCGAAGTCGTGTTGCCACAGCCTCTCGTAGGCGGCGCCGTAGCGGAATGCCGCGATCCGCGCGTTGCCGCTGTCGTATGCCACCACGATCCGCCGAGAGGCATCGACGAGCGGCGGGTTGACGATGGTGCCTCGCGGCGTGCCGAACGGCTCGAATGACTCGGTGCCGGCGGCGTCCGTGAGGGAGACGCGATGAAGCTGAAGCGGACCGATCGCGGTGCCGGTGTCGCGGAAGTTGCCGCGGAACTCGTTCGCGCCGTTGTCCATGAACCAGGCGTACCCGTCGGCGAGCGCGGCATCCCAACCGTACGACTGTTCCGCATCCGGCTGCGTGCGATACCGGAAGCTCCAGTTCTCGTCTCGGATCAATGCGCTGCGCTCGTACCGGTAGCGGAAGGCGGTGTGATCGCCGATGACGTACACGAACTCTCCGTCGGGCGTGAGATCGCGCGAGATGCGGGCGATCGAACCTTCCGGGATCTCGACCTCGGGTCCGACGTGCTCGAGGCGCTCTGGTTCGAGGACTGAGAAGTGCGAGCGCGCCGATCCGTCGCGGATGAAGTCCTTCATCACGAGATTGCCGTCGGAGAGCGCGAGCAGGCTGTTGTAGGGACGGTACCGCGGCAGTTCGCGACTAGCGATGAGCGTGCATCCGGCATCGAGCTTGTGGCAGTAGCGGCCGTACGTGACGTAGAGGTAGCCGTTGGCGTGCGCCATGATGCCGCCGGCCCAGAACGGGCCGCCCGGCATGTCAGGCGAACGGGCCAGCATTTCGAGCGTCAGCGGATCGATGCGCTCCACCCACGATGTCGTGTTCTCCCACGGCTGCGTGTTCCCCTGCACGAAGACCTCGCCGGGCGCTCGGAGAATCGGCATATTGAGGAACATCAGGCTGCGGGTCGCCACTGCCAGTCGCTCACCGGGCTGCAGGTTGAGGCCCGGCGAGCGCGGGGTGAGTTGCCGCCGCGGGCCGCCGTCCTCGCCGGGGAACGGGCTGTCGTAGTAGCCGGGGATCGTGCCTGCTGCGTCGGAATCCGTCATGGGGATGTCCTTGTTCTGGAAATATATGACACTCTTAGTGCCAAAGGTGGTTGCGGATGTCGCCGTGCGCGGTCATTATGCGTGCATGCCGACGACGAAACGCACGCCCCGCCGCCCCGTCGCCGCCGACGATGCCACACCGGCCATCGATGGTCGTCGCGCCTGGCGTAATCGCAATCTCAGCGCCGTCGTCGATGCGCTGCTCGACCTTTTCGCCGAGGGCAATCTGCGCCCGGGCGCCGAGGAGATCGCCGTGCGTTCGGGCGTCTCCCGAAGGTCGGTGTTCCGGTACTTCGACGACCTCGACAGCCTTGACCGCGTGGCGATCGAACGCCAACTGGCGCGCGTCGCGCATCTCACGGACATTGCGAACATCGGCGAGGGTTCGTTGGGCGAGCGGATTGAGCGCATCATCGATCAGCGGATGCGGCTGTACGAGGCGATCGCTCCGGTCGCGCGTGTGTCGCGGTTGCGGGCGCCCTTCGAGCCGGTTGTCGCCGCGGAGTTGGCCCGGAGCCGCGCGCTGTTTCGCCGGCAGGCTGAGCGGCACTTCGAGCCAGAACTGCGCGATCTCGACAAGGCCGCCCGGGTCGCGACGCTCGGCGCGATCGAAACGCTGTGCGCCTTCGAGACATACGAGTTGCAGCGCATCGGCCACGGCCTGACGCTGCGCCAGACCGGCGAGATCATCCGCCGTGGCATCTCCGCACTTCTCGTCGCGCCGAAGAAGTAGCGCCGCCGTCACTCCTTCGCCATGGCGGCACGGGCGGCCGATGTGACATCGGCGCGCTCCCCGCGGCTCCGTATCTGGAATGTGACGCGCGTCAACTGCCCGGTGAAGGCAAACGGCCCTTCGTAGTCATCGACGACCGTCGATAGCCGGTCGCAGCCGATGTCCACGCCTGTCGAACCCATCATTCGGATGATGACCGGGATAGCGACCGAGGCCACGTCCGAGCCATCGACCGACAACGTCAGTAGTCCGCTGCGTCCCTCGCGATCGAAGCGCGCGGCGATGACGTGCGGCCCCGGCGTGAGCGACACCGGCGCGGCCGCGCGATGGTGCGTGCCGAGCGCGTTGTAGTCGAACTGCAGTTTTCCGTCCTTGATGAAGAACGCCTGGCCGACGTTGTGGCTGCCGCGTGCGTAGAGGACGCCTTCGCAGCTGCCTTCAGGGACAATCGCGTCACAGGTGATGGTCCACGAGCGGCCGCCCAGCGCCGGCGCGGCATCGGCCGGGATGTGCGAGATGGGCGGCAGGTAGACGTATTCGCGGCGGCCATGAGGCGTGCCGGGCCGCGGCGACCCGCCGAAGAGCTCGATGTTGCGGTCGTCGAGCGGCAGGACATCGTTCGCGCCGGCCTCGACCCACCACGCATCGATCAGTTCGCGGAGCTTCTCCGGGTGCTCGGATGCCAGATCGTGGCACTCCGAGAAGTCTGTATCGAGGTGGTACAGGCCCCAGACATCGTCATCGAACGGCACGCCCTTCGTGTGGTACGTGACGGCCTTCCAGCCGTCGCGGACGATGCCGCGGTGTCCGCCCATCTCGAAGTATTGGCCCGTGCGGCGCGGTGGCGCGTCGGCTGCGTCCCACGTCGGGACGAGGCTTTCTCCGTGGAGGGGGATCTGCTCGTGCCCGGCGACCTGCGCCGGCAGTTCGATGCCGGTGACATCGAGGATGGTCGCAGACACGTCGACGGCGTGGCAAAACTGCGTGCGCACGGCGCCGGCGTCTTTGATGCGCGCGGGCCAGTGGACGATCAGGGGGTCGCGCACGCCGCCGCCGTAGGTGTTCTGCTTGTACCAGCGGAGCGGCGTGTTGCCGGCTTGCGCCCACCCCCACGGGATGTTGCTGTGCGAGTGCGGCCCGCCAATGTCCCCGAGCCGGTTGGCGATGATGTCGTCGAGGTTTTCGGGCTGCAGGTTGAAGAAGCTGAACTCGTCCATGACGCCGCGCGGGCCGCCCTCCTGGCTGGCGCCGTTATCGGACATGAACATGATCAGCGTGTCGTCGAGCAAACCCTGCTCACGCAGGAACGCCGTGAGGCGGCCGACCTGCGCATCGGTGTGGTCGAGGAATCCGGCGAACGCCTCCTGCAGTCGCGCTGCGAAGGTACGCTCGTCGTCACTGAGCTCCTCCCACGCCTTCACCCCCGGGTTGCGCGGGGCAAGCGTCGTGTTGTCGGGGACGATGCCCATCGCCTTCTGCCGGGCGAACCACTCGTCGCGCGCGGCGTCCCAACCGGCGTCGAAGCGGCCGCGATACTTCTCGCGATACGCCTCCGGCGCCTGGTGGGGCGCGTGCGTCGCGCCAAACGCGAGATACAGGAAGAACGGCCGGTCGGGCAGAACCGAGGTGAGGTCGCGGATCCAGCCGATCGACTGGTCGACGAGGTCTTCACTCACGTGATAGCCGTCCTCGGGGCGCGACGGCGGGTCGATGTGGTGATTGTCGGCGGTCAGTTCGGGGTAGAACTGGTCTGTCTCGCCCTGCAGGAATCCGTAGAAGCGATCGAAGCCCTTCTGCAGCGGCCAGTTGTCGTGCGGCCCCGCCGCCGAGCACTCGCGCATCGGCGCCAGGTGCCACTTGCCGGCGGCGTATGTCGCGTAGCCGTGGGCGCTCAGGAGCTGCGCGACGGTGGCGGCCCGTGGCGTGATGGCGCCGCGCATGTGCGGGAATCCGGTGTCGAAGTTCGAGACGCTGCGCATGCCGACGGCGTGGTGGTTGCGGCCCGTCAGGAAGCACGCTCGCGATGGCGAGCAGACGGCCGTGGTGTGGAAGCTCGTGTACCGCAGGCCACCAGCCGCCAGCGCGTCGATGTTTGGCGTCTCGATCGTCGAGCCGTAGCAGCCGAGATGCGCGAAGCCCGTGTCATCGAGCACGATCATGATGACGTTGGGCGATGCGCCGGGTGCGGCGGGTGGCGCTGGCCACCACGGCTGCGAATCGGCGACCGTGCGGCCGATGTGGCCACCAAAGCGGGGCTCGCTGATGCTCATAGGTGCGGCTCCTTCCACCGGTCAGGCAAACGTGCGCCGTAGCCGGCTCGTCGGTGATCGAGTGTACTCGCCGTGCCTGTCGGTTGCGCTATCGAGAGGCGACCGCGGTGGTTGTAACTGCTGGCGTGAACAGTGTCAACTCATGTTGACACAACGAGTGCCACAATGCTAACGTATGCCGAAGCACAACGGGACGGGTATGCCTGCTGATCGAGCAGTATCATCCATGACACGATAAACGCGTCGCAACCGACGAACGGTGGCGCCTGCGGGCCCCGGTCGTCGCAGGGCGACCCACGAAAGGAATGGAGCGCACATGGCAGCCGACGGAATCTGGAAGCTTTCGATGACAACGCCGATGGGCACGCAGACGCCGACGCTCACGCTCGTGTCGAGCGGTAGCGCGCTGACGGGCACGATGGAGGGTGCGCAGGGCACGGTCGACATCGAGGATGGCGCCGTAGATGGCGACAACGTCACCTGGGCGATCACGGCGGCTCAGATGGGCATGAAGATCGTCTTCAAGGGCGCCATCAACGGCGACGCCATCTCGGGCAGCGCTGACATCGGCACGTTTGGCTCGGCGACGTTCGAGGGCACGCGGGGCTAGGGCGCCGATCATGACGAGCGTCTACGACATTCCGGTGGCGCACACGCCCGCCGGCGGTTACGGCAAGCAGATGCCGCCGCCGATCCTGGTGGGATGCGTCGATCCGATCGCCGATGGTGCGCCTGATCTGCGCGGCAGCTGGCGGGTCATTGACGTGCGAGCGAACGGCGAACCGATGTCGGCTACCTTCCCGGTCTGGAAACACGTCGAGCGCATCGAGCAGGCTGCGAACCGCGTGGTCGTGACGGCCGGTGGCGTCGTGCACGACATGGTGGCGGACGGCACGCACGAGCGCGGCGTAAACGACGTCGCGGGCGCCGACTTCTCGACGCCGATCGTCGTCGCGGCCACGTTCGAGGACGGCACGCTGGTGCTTCGGCCGCGCGGCATGCCCGGCGTTGAAGTGAGGCGTTGGCGCGAAGGCGAACACTTGATGTGGCAGTACCATACGGCGTTCACCGCCCGGCTGGAGCGATTACAGCAAGCAGGAGCAACATGAGCGAGCGATTCGACGTCGTATTCCTGGGCACCGGCAGCCCTCTCGGCAATCCCGATCGTTGCGGCGCCGGACAGGTACTTGTCGCGGGCGACACACATGTGCTCGTCGACTGCGGCTGGGGCGCGTCCCGTAATCTGACGCCCGCGGGCGTGCGTCCGAATCTCATCGATACGGCGCTCTTCACGCATATGCACACCGATCACATGACCGACGTGCCGGACTTCCTCTTCCAGCGTTGGACGTTCGGCGCGACGAAGCCGCTGAAGGTCTATGGGCCCGTTGGCACGCGAGAGGTGATGGATGGCTTCGCGCAAGCGCTTCGACTTGATATCGGCTACCGGCTCGCGCATCACGGCGACGCGCTGCATCCCGAGGGCTGCAAGATGGACGTCACGGAACTACCGGCGACAGCTGAGCCGCGTGGCTTCCTCGAGATCGGTGGCATGGCTCTGGAGAGCTTCGAGGTCGATCACTTTCCCGTCGTTCCGGCCTTCGGCTACCGCGCGAGCTTCGATGGGCGCACAGTCGTGCTGTCGGGAGACACATCGCTCTGTGACTCACTGCTCAACGCATCGCGTGGCGCGGACATGCTGGTCTGCGAGGCGATGAACGCCGCGATGTGGCAGCAGCGCATCGCGGCGGTGAGCGCGATGGGCATGGAGCGCGAGTCGAAGTTGCTCGGCGATGTGCCCTCGTACCATATCGCCACGCACGAGATCGCCGGCATGGCGCGAGATGCCGGTGTCGGCGAGGTCGTGCTCACGCATGTCATCCCACCGATCAGCAACGACGAGGCTCAGGTCACGGCGTTCATGACCGGCATGAGTGATTTGTACGGCGGACCCGTTCACGTCGCTCGTGACACCGAGCGTGTGCCCGTGGTGAAGCGTTAGCCGCCTCAGAAGAGAAACCGTCACTGATACTCCCCGGAGGCCCGATCTGAACATCCATCGCGCCCATACATTGTTCGCCGCCACCCTCGGCCTTCTCCTCGTCGCGGGCGTTGCCTGCGGCTCAGATGACACTCCTGAAAACGGCGACGCGTCGAGCGCGACGCCACGCCCGACAGTCCAAGGCACGCTCACCAACGCCGATGGCTGGCCGCGCGTCGAAGGCATCCGCGGGAAGCGCTACTGCGAGGTACTGCTGCCGAGGATCGTCGATGCGCGCCTGAACGCCGAGGTGTGGAACAGCTTCGGCCTGAACGAGTGCCCCGACGCCGAGTGGAAGGCGCTGGATGCGGCGGCGATCAAGGAGGAACGTGGGACGATCCTCGCGCTGCTCAATGGCCCACGCTACTGGTTGATGGACGCGATCGAGAAGAAGCCGTCCGGGCAACCGAGGCAGGAGACGAAGTTCGGCGAGATCGAGATGTTTCTTGCGGCTACCGTCGATCTCGGGCCGATCCCGCCGAGCCTCGGGCCGTATGTCGAACATCGCGTCGACCGACAGACCGTGTTCGAGTTCGTCAAGGGCTCCGAGGTCTACGAGTTGTCGGCTCCTGGCGACCGCGTCTACATCATGCAGACGTATAGTCAGCAGAACGACCCGGCGCTGGATGAAGCGGCGCTCCCGGCTATCGGCGCGCGTCTGAAGCTGCCGGCAGGGTGGACGTATGCTGCGCGAACGCTCGATGCCACATTCCGGCTCACCGTTCCAGACGGCAAGGCGGCCGTCATCCAGGACGACCTCGGCAATTCGTACTCACTCATCGAGTCGAACTGACGGCGCGCTCACGGAGCAATCACGACGACGCAGACCAGAGGAGACCAGGATTGAAGGCACTTCGCACTCCGGACGAACGATTCCAGAACCTGCCCGGCTATCCGTTTACGCCGCACTACGTCGAGGTTCCGGACGGGGACGGCGGCAAGCTTCGCATGCACTACCTCGATGAGGGGCCGCGTGACGGCAGCATCGTGCTGTTGCTGCACGGCGAGCCTTCGTGGAGCTATCTGTACCGGAAGATGCTGCCAGGCATCGTCGCGGACGGGCATCGCGTCATCGCACCGGACCTGATCGGCTTCGGCCGCAGCGATAAGCCTTCGGAGCAGTCGGACTACACCTTCCAGAGGCACATGGACTGGTTGACATCGTTTCTGACGCAGATGGATCTGCGTAATGTGACGCTGTTCGCGCAGGACTGGGGGGCGGTACTCGGACTGCGACTCGCGGCCGAGAACGAGGACCGCTTCGCGCGCATCGCAGTTGGGAACGGTGGACTGCCGACAGGAGATCGTCCGCCAAACGATGCGTTCCTGCGCTGGCAGAAATTCTCCCAGACGTCGCCGAAGTTCAACATCGGCAGCCTCATCCAGGCATCGACAGTCACGGCGCTTACGGACGAAGTCGTCGCCGCGTACGACGCGCCGTTTCCAGATGACACCTTCAAGGCGGGAGCGCGCATCTTCCCGACGCTTGTGCCATCGACACCGGATGACCCGGCTGCCGCGGCGAACCGGAAAGCGTGGGAGGTGCTGCTCCGCTGGGAGAAGCCGTTTCTGACGTGCTTTAGTGACTCTGACCCGGTCACCAAGGGCGGCGAGCATGTGATGCAGTCGCGTATCCCGGGCGCGAAGGGACAGCCGCATGTGATGCTCACGGGCGGTGGTCACTTCTTACAGGAAGATCTCGGCGAGGAGTTGGCCACGATCGTTGTCGGCTTCATCGCTCGTAACAGCTAGGACCAGCGCCCACGGGCGGACACGGGAGGCACACGTGGCAGTCGTCGACAGAAACGGCAACACGGTTCGATACGGCCGGATCAACACCGCGATGGTGGGTGGCTGGGCGCGTGGTGAGATCGCCGAGGACGGCCCGTTCTGGGCGCTGAACCTCATGAAGTACCGCGATGTCGCCGACTATGGCGACGCCAGCGATGCGAAGAAGATCAGCGGCCGCGAAGCCGACGACGCCTATACGCCGACCGGGCCGCTCGCGGCGATCGGCGCGATGATCGCGTTTGCCGCCGACGTCGAAAGCATCGCCGTTGGCGATGGCACGGCGTGGGACCGCATCGGCATCGTGCGCTATCCGAGCCGGAAGGCATTTCTCGAGATGCAGCAGCGCGAAGACTTCAAGTCGAAGCACGTCCATAAGGACGCCGGTATGGAGTTCACGATCGTCATGTCGTGCTTGCCCGTGCTCCCGTTCGGCGGCTCCGCCGACCGCGCGCCCCGCGTCGAGCTTCGCCTCTCGGCGGACGCGATCTCGCCCGAACCAGGGGACGGCCTGTACGATGTTGAGGGCGTGATCGTCGGCGATGAGCGCGTCTGGAAGAGTGCCTCGTTCCGCTGGCTGGTGGATGAGGTGAAGGCCGTCGCGCATCCCGTGACGGACGATCGCGGCAACTACGTCATGGTTCTGAAGCCGATGATCGACCGCCTCACGCGCTCGGTGACCGAAGGCGCCGTGACGGCATAGACAGCAGGGGAGGTCCCGGTGCCTGACGCCTCGATGGCGCTGCCCAAGGGCCACGCCCTTCGGGTGACGCAGTTCCAGATCGATCCTGCGGACCTCCACCGGACGCGCGTCGTCGAGATCGCGCGACCGGCGTTGGCGCCCGGGCAGGTGCGCTTTCGCGTCGATGCGTTCGCGCTCACAGCGAACAACATCACGTACGCGCGATCGGGCAGCTTTCTCGGCTACATGGAGTTCTTTCCGGTTGCGGGGGACGGTCCGTGGCGGCTGATCCCCGTCATGGGGCACGGGGAGATCATCGAGTCGGCGCACCCCGAGATCGAGGCTGGTGGCCGTTACTTCGGCTTCTTCCCGATGGCCAGCGAGCATGTGCTGACGGCGGAACCGCGGGGCATGGACGGCATTCGCGACGCCGGCGAGCACCGCGCCAGGCACGCGCCTGTGTACCGGCAGTTCGATGTGGTGACGTACGACCGATCGCGCGAGGACGCGGTGGCGCTCCTGCGCGGCCTGTTCGCCACGTCGTTCCTCGTCGAGGACTTCCTGTTCGACAACAGCAACTTCGGCGCGACATCGGTATTGGTGACCAGCGCGTCGAGTAAGACATCGATCGCGCTAGGGCATTGTCTGCGCGCGCGCGCCACGCGATCGGTCGGGCTCACGTCGGCCAGGCATATCGATGGCGTGAGGGCGCTGCGTTGCTACGATGACGTGATGGCGTACGGTGACATAACATCACTGGATCCCGGGACGCCGACGGTGCGCGTCGATATGGCGGGCGATGGCGAGCTGCTTAGCCGGATCCACGGCCACTTTGGCGACAATCTCAAGTTCTCGTCCATGGTTGGCATGACGCATCACGAGGCAGCGCCGCGCGCGGGCGACCTGCCTGGGCCCAAGCCCGCATTCTTCTTCGCACCGAGCCAAATGCAGAAGCGGGCAGGAGAGTGGGGCGCGGCCGAATTCACCGCGAAGCTGGCCGCTGGATTCGACGGCTTCGCCACGTTCGCCAGCGGCTGGATGAACGTGATCCATAGCGTTGGCGGCGACGCCGCAGCGCAAGCGTATTCCGAAGTGCTCGAGGGCCGCAGTTCGCCGGCGACGGGGCACATCGTCTCGTTCCAGCACGGCTGACGGACGACCGCTGAGGCCCGTGCCGGTGGTATGATCGGACATCGTCGGCAGGCTGATCCGAGGACACGATGACGCCCGACCCCACCTTCTCCGAAGCGGACCGCGCCATTCTCGCGAACCATTTCTCGAACGTCGATGAACCTGTCTTTGCCCTGACGGGACTGCCCGACGTGGTGAAGGGCGCGCTGTTCGCACGCTACTCGCGTTCGCCGAAATCGCTCCGCCAGCTGTTCCTCGATGAGTTCCACGAGGAAGGCCTCGTGCTCTCGACCGCCCCGCCGTCGTCAGGCGTGGCGCGCGCTGAGGAGCTGTACGAACGCATGCTGGTGGAGTACGGCGATGACTCCGTCGCGCAACTTGTCGGCGTTCACGTGGCGGTCGAGGGCGCGTCGAACATCATGACCAAGGTGCTGGAGTGGGGACGGCTGCTGTCATACCTCGAGCAGTCGACGCGGTACATCCCGTACAACCAGCAGCTGGATGGGCGCTGGCGGTACCACGTTCCCGACGAACTGGCGGACTCGCCGCTGCTCGATCGGTTCATCGAAACGATGGACGGGTGCTTCGAGACGTACGCGTCGTGGTTCGAGCGCGTCGAAACGCATCTGCGGGAGCGCTTCCCCAAGGCAGAGTCCGATACCAAGACCGCCTACCGCCTCAGCATTCGCGCGAAGACCTGCGACATCCTGCGCGGGCTGCTGCCAGCGGCCACGACGGCGAACGTCGGCATCTTCGGGTCGGCGCAGGGGTTCGAGGCCCTGCTGCTTCGGCTGCAGGATCATCCCCTGGCGGAGGCGCGGGCCACCGGCGAGAGCATCCTGCGCGAACTCCGGAAGGTGATTCCGGTCTTCATGCGCCGCGTCGACCGCCCGGATCGGGGTGGCGAGTGGTCGCGGTACCTCCGCCAGACGTCCGACGCGACAGCCACAACCACGATGCGGCTTCTCGGCCATGCGGCCCCGGAAGTGGTGGATGCGCCGTACGTGCGCCTCACCGATTTCGAGGCGGACGGCGAAGTAAAGGTTCTGTCGGCGGCGATGTATCCGCATGCGCGCCTCGGTGACGCCGCGCTGCTCGCCGCCGCCGCCGCGATGAGCGCACCGGATCGAGCGGCACTGCTCGCCGCTTACGTCGGCGAGCGGACGAACCGGCGCCACCGACCGGGGCGGGCGTTCGAGCGCACGTCGTACCGATTCGAGGTCGTGACGGACTACGGCGCGTTCCGCGATCTCCAGCGACACAGGATGCTGACGCTCGACTGGCAGCCGCTGTCGCCCGATCTCGGCTACGCCATACCGCGAGAGATCGAGGAACTCGGCGGCGCCGACGATTGGCGCCGTGTCATGGCGTCGTGCGCGGCTCTCTACGGCGAGATTCAGACGGCGGGCCTGCCGGCGGTCGCGCCGTACACGCTGCCGATGGCGTACCGCATCCGCTTCTACATGCAGATGAACGCCCGCGAAGCGATGCAGATGATCGAACTGCGCACGACGCCTCAGGGCCATCCGGCGTATCGCTGGGTGTGCCAGGAGATGCTGCGCCGCATCGATGACACGGCGGGCCATCACGCGATCGCCGAGAGCATGCGCTTCGCCGACATGCAGAGTGACGCGGACCTTGGTCGTCTTGAGGCCGAGCGCCGCAAGGAGGAGCGCGTCGCCGCGCTCGCAGCGGAGCGAAGCGTCTGAGCACGCTCGCCGTAGCCGCCACATTGGCACTTGCCAGCAAGGCGTCGCCCGATGTGGTATGATCAGGGCACCTTCCTCGTAGCAGTCTCCTGTCGCCGCGGTTATTCCGACGCACTTGAGAACTTCATCGACTCGAGGCGTAACACCGTGTAGAACGTCGTGGTTCGCCGGGCAACCAGACCGCCCGACTCAGCGAGTATCCCCCGACGGCAAAGGAGAACGAACATGGCAACAGGACAGATCAAGCGGCTCGCGCGCGACCGCGGCTTCGGCTTCATTCGGCCCGAGGGCGAGTCGGAAGACATCTTCTTCCACACGTCGGCGGTCCAGGGCGGGATCTTCGACTCCCTCCAGGAGGGCCAGACGGTCGAGTTCGAGAAGGGTGCGGACGACCGCGACCCCCGCAAGAGCCGCGCGCTCAACGTTCGCGTCGCAGGCTAAGCCAGCCCGCAACGCGACAACGTCGCACTGCACCGGGCGGCGGAAGAACACTCTTCCGCCGCCCCTCGCTTTTTATCGCTCTCATCGGGTCACGCGCGGAAAGGGAGTCACATGGCAGCCGTAACCGCCGGACACGAGCAGCAACTACTTCGGGAGCTCGGCGTCATCTCCGACCGCATCCGCGCCTTGCGCGCGACCGGCGCCGGAAGCCACGGCGTGCAGGTGAAGGCGCTCGAAGCGGAGTCGCGTCTCAAGTGGGAGCAACTCCGCGCCCAACGTGCCGGTCCCCTCGCGGCTGACACGCCGCCCCACAACCGACGCAGCCTCTACAACTAGCCCTCGGAACTAGCCGGGCAATATCTACGACGATCACAGCCCGTAGAACGCCGCTGCATTTCCGCCCATGATCGCCGCCTGCGCGCTCTCAGGCAGATGCGCGATCGACTCGGTCGCGAGTCGCAGCACGTCTTCGTATGACGCGGCGAGCGTGCACACGGGCCAGTCGGACCCGAACATGATCCGGTCCGGTCCGAACCACTCCAGCACGATCCGGATGTACGGCGCGAGATCCTCGCGCGACCAGGACGCCCAATCGGCTTCGGTGACGATTCCCGAGAGCTTGCACCAGACGTTCCTGTGCCGCGCGAGCGCCGCGATGCCGCGCCCCCAAACGTCGGTCTCGCCCGAGCGAATGTTCGGCTTGCCGATGTGATCGAGCACGAAGCGCTGCTCGGGAAACGCTCCGGCGAGCTCAATCGCAGCCGGCAACTGGCGCGGATAGATCAGGATGTCGTACGTCAGCCCGAATTCGGCCAACGCCGCGATGCCGCGCATGAAGTCCGGCCGCAACATGAAGCGATCGTCTGGCTCGCTCTGGACGATGTGCCGCACTCCCCTAAGCTTCGGGTTCTGCCATAGCCGGCGAAGCTGATCAGTCACGTCGTCCGCGCACAGATCGACCCAACCGACGACGCCGCGGATGAACGGGTGCGCCTCCGCCAACGCGAGCAGCCATGCCGTTTCATCAACGCGCTGCTCGGCCTGCACGGCGATGCAGCCATCGATTCCGGCGGCGCGAAGGAGCGGCTCGAGATGTTCGGGCGCGAAGTCGCGTTTCAGCGCGGCCATCGAATCGTCGATCCAGGCGTGGGTCTGCGGCGCGTAGCGCCAGAAGTGGTGGTGGGCGTCGATGCGGTTCGTCATGGCGCCGGTACAGGCGTGCCGCCGCCCGCGCTCGATGCATAACACGCCTCCACGACGGCCATCGTTGCGATGGCGTCGCCTACGGGCGAGATGAGCGCGTGATCCTCGCCTGCGACGACGCGCTGGAGGTTTGACATCGGGCCTTCAAACGCCTCGAGGAACCACGAGCCGCGCAGTGGCACCGCAGCCCATGTGGCGTCGCCCGTCGTGAGCAGTAGTTCGTCGGGCTCGCCGCGGGGATAGTCGAGATTCACGCCCATCTTCGCGATCGCAGCGCCGCGCGTACCCTCGACTTTCAGCTGAGACATCGCGAATTGTGCGCCGAAGTCGTGCGTGTGATTCATCGTCAGACTGCAGCGTAGTTCATCGCCGTAGTCGAGGATGACGCTTGTGCGTGCGTCGGCGTACCCCGGGAGCGACGGATGTCTCGCGCCGCGGCAGTACACGCCGCGCGGCTCGCCGATCAGCGAGCGAATCAGGTCGATGTAGTGGATGGAATGCATCAGCACTTCCAGCCGCGGCGCGCCCTTGAGAAAGGGCCAGTACGCCCACGGCGTGTGCAGATTGAGGCGCACTTCGACGTCGGTGACATCGCCCAGCAGTCCACGGGAGAGCGCATCGCGGAGCGCCAGCATACTCGGCGCGAAGCGAAGCTGGAAATTTACGGCAGCCGTGAGCCGGAGATCGCGGCAGACGTCGCGGATTCGTCGTGCGTCGTCAAGGTCGCGGCCCATCGGCTTCTGGATGAGCACGGCGCTGCCTGCTGGCATGCGCTCGATGATGCCGACGATCTGGTCGGGCGGTACGGCGACGTCGAACACCGCGCCTGGCGATGAGAGCGCGTCCTCCAGCGCCGGGAACGCATGCGGGACACCATGCGCGGCGGCGATCTCCCGCGTGCGTGCGACGTCGATGTCGAAGATGCCGGCGACGGGGAAGCCGAGCCGCGCATACACCGGCAGGTGCGCATCGCGAACGATGCTGCCGGCGCCGATGATGACGATCGGGCGTGGTGCGGCGGGCCGTGGCCAAGCCTGGCGCAGGTCTTTGCCGGACTCCAGTTCGCTCATGCCCCCATTATGCGTGGTCGTGCCCCGATGGGCGTCCCGGCGTACAATCCGGACAACTACGATCGCCGATAGCAGGACTCCGCGCGATGAGCCAGTCGATCACGATCACCGGCCTGACCGTCCGCGACATCCGGACGCCCACCTCGCGCACGCTTGCCGGCTCGGACGCCGTCCACACGGACCCGGACTATTCGGCGGCGTACGTCGTTCTCGCGACGGATGCAGCGTCGGGTATCGCGGGGCACGGCATCACGTTCACGCTCGGGCGGGGCACGGAGATCGTCGTCGCGGCGATCCGAGCGCTGGCGCCGATCGTGACTGGGTGCACGCTGGCGTCATTGACGGATGACATGGCCGGGTTTTGGCGCTCGCTTACCGGTGAGAGCCAACTGCGCTGGATCGGGCCGGAGAAGGGCGCGATTCATCTCGCGACCGCCGCGATCGTCAACGCCGTTTGGGATCTGTGGGCGAAGT